>JBGZHY010000076.1:0-9201 GCA_041848045.1 Lachnospiraceae bacterium | reverse complement strand
TCCGATGCCTTGGAGCAGATTATCATTCGTTCCCAGGGCTGTACCTTAATCGGTTCCAGGGAATTTTATCAGGATATGCAGGCGCTTTTGGAGAGTAAACGAAAGGAGCATAAAGAAAAGCGAGAGAGCGGAAAAAGCTATTTGTTCGACGGAGTGGAGGGAGAGCTGAAGGAGCAGCTGGAAGACTGGCGCTTGGGCAGAAAGGAAGACTAAAAAGACAGGGGCTTTGAGAGTCCCTGTCTTTTAAATCTACATATTTAGTGTCCGCACTGACCGTTACACCCGCCGCCGCTGCAACCGCAACCACAGCCGCCGCCTTTTTTCTTATTTTTGTAAATGCTGTAAACGGCAGCGGCAACAATGAGGAGCAGGATAGCTCCGAAAATATAGGTTCCCATGGTGTCACCTATACCGTAAGGCCTTGTGCTTTGCCTGCACGTCTGCTCTGGGCGAATTTATTCGGTCTGAAGAGGAAGTAAAGCAGCACGCCTGTCAGAAGCAAAGCAAATGTCAGGCCGATATAGTTGATTGCGCCGCCGCTAAGGGCTGTGCCGATTTGATACACAATCAAAGAAACCGTATAGGCAAAGCCGGTCTGGTAAGCAAGTGCGAACCAGGTCCACTTTGCGGAGTTCATTTCTCTTTTCATTGCGCCGATGGCTGCAAAGCAAGGAGCACAAAGCAGGTTGAAAATCAGAAAGCTGTATGCCGCAGCATGGGAGTAGGCAGCCTGCAGGTTGCCCCAAATCTCTGCGCCGTCTTCGGCAACTTCCGCAAAGCCGTACAAAACACCGAAGGTGCCGACAACATTTTCCTTGGCAACCAGACCGGTGATGGCAGCTACCGCCGCTCTCCAGTCACCCCAGCCAAGAGGTGTAAATATCCAGGCGAAACTACTGCCGATGGCAGCCAGCAAGCTCATTTCCAGCTGCTCCGCTTCCAGCATGGTAAAGGCACCGTCTACGAAGCCGAAGCTTTGCAGGAACCATATAACAATAGCGGATAAAAGCACTACGGTACCGGCTTTCTTAATAAAGCTCCATCCTCTTTCCCACATGGAGCGCAGGATGCTGCCGAGAGTCGGCATATGGTAAGCCGGAAGCTCGATCACAAAAGGTGTGGTGTCGCCGGCAAACATGAAGGTCTTTTTCAGCACGATGCCGGAAAAGATGATGGCGGCAATACCGACAAAGTAAGCGCTCGGAGCTACCCACCATGCGCCGTCAAACAAGGCGCCGGCAATCAGAGCGATAATCGGAAGCTTTGCGCCGCAAGGCATAAAGGAGGTGGTCATGATGGTCATACGTCTGTCTTTTTCGTTCTCAATGGTTCTGGAAGCCATAATACCCGGCACGCTGCAGCCGGTTCCGATGAGGATCGGAATAAAGCTTTTGCCGGAAAGACCGAAACGCTTGAAAATCCTGTCCATAATAAAGGCGATACGCGCCATATATCCGCAGCCCTCCAGAAAGGCAAGGAAAGCAAACAAAATCAACATCTGCGGAACGAAGCCCAAAACGGCGCCCACACCTCCCACAATACCGTCCAGAATCAAGCCGGAAAGCCAAGGAGCGGTGCCGTAGGAATTTAAAATGTTTTCCACAAAAGGCGGCACGATTTCGCCAAAGAGTACATCATTGGTCCAGTCCGTTACAAGAGTACCTACGCTGGTAACGGATACGTAATATACCAGGAACATAATGGCTGCGAATATCGGCAAGGCCAAAATACGGTTGGTAACCACCTGGTCAATCTTATCGGACAAACTGAGCTTTTGCTTATTTCTTTTGGTGTAGCAGGACTCGATAATACCGGTAATGTAATTGTAACGCTCTGTAGTGATGATGCCTTCCGCATCGTCGTCCAGAGCGGTTTCCACTCTTGTGATTTCTTCATCCACACGTTTTTTGTGGGATTCATCCAAATGCAGAGTTTTGAGCACTTCCTTATCGCGCTCGAAAAGCTTGATGCTGTACCAGCGCTTAAGAGAAGCGTTCGTCTGACCGAGGGCGACATTGGCAATGTTCTCCAAGGCGCTTTCTATGCGGCTGTCAAAGCGGTGCACCAAGGTGTTTTGGTTGCCGGCATTTGCAGCGGCAAGCGCTTTGGACGCCGCCTCCATAACACCGCTGCCCTTCAGAGCGGAAATTTCCACCACCGGACAGCCGATGGCTTTTGACAGAGCCTCAAGATTCAAAACCTCTCCGTTTTTTGCCAGAATATCCGCCATATTTACGGCAAGAACCGTAGGGATTCCCAATTCAACCAGTTGGGTACTCAGATACAGGTTGCGCTCCAGATTGGTTCCGTCTACAATATTTAAGATGGCGTCCGGTTTCTCTTTTAAGAGGTAGTTTCTGGCAACCACTTCCTCCAGGGTATAGGGTGACAGTGAATATATACCCGGAAGGTCGATGATATGTACATCTTTATGATTTTTCAGTTTTCCTTCTTTTTTTTCCACGGTTACACCGGGCCAGTTTCCCACATATTGGTTGGAACCGGTTAATGCATTAAAAAGTGTTGTTTTGCCGGTATTCGGGTTACCGGCAAGGGCGATTTTTACTCCCATAATGTTTTAGCCTCTCCTTTAGATAAAATGTAAGATGAATTTGGTGTTATTCTACCTCAATGCTTTGGGCATCTTCCTTGCGGATGCTTAACTCGTAGCCTCGTACGGTTACTTCCACCGGATCTCCCAAAGGCGCTACTTTGCGAATGAAAACCTCGACGCCCTTGGTAATGCCCATATCCATAATTCTGCGCTTTAAGGCGCCGTCACCATGAATTTTGCGTACGCGAACGGTCTGACCGATTTTCGCTTCTCTTAATGTGCTCATACTCCATCTCCTTCTTGTTTACTGACGCTTGTCGTTTCCGCCGTATTTAAATCATAATTTTCATCGCCATGTCCTTGCCGATGGCAACCCTGGTTCCCTTAATGTTGACGATAAGGTTCCCTTCCAGTTCGTTTACCACGATGACTTCTGCACCGATGACAAAGCCCAGGCTGTTTAAAAATTGCTTGATATCTTCTTTGCCGCCTATATGTTTAATCATATGGACCTCTCCCGGTTTTGCTGCAGTTAAAGGCATATTTTTCCCCTCCCCTTGGATATGCAAAAATATTTGAAAATGCGCAAAAGTTAGCGAAAACTAACCCACACTTTAGGTTAGCATAGCCTTATACAATAGTCAAGATAAAGACAGGTATTTTTCCGCAAACATTTTCCGGAGAAAAAGCAGGAAAACACTGGACTTTTAAAAGGTTTTATAGTATAGTTAGCTTGTGCTGATTAGGAAATTCTAACTTTTGTTAGTATTATCTAATGTTTAAACAAAAAAATGATTCTTTTCTTGTTCGGATTGGGAGTAATTTTGTTCCGGTCTTTTTGTGTTTGCAAAAATACAATATTTTTTCGCTTTTTCTCTTTTGTTTTCTGTTCATTTATGTTAGTATCATATTATGCAGGAGGAAATGATAAGCATTCCATAAAGTTTTAGAAATGAAGGAGGTTTTAAGGATGATTCCGGTAGGAAAGATTGTATTGTTTGCGGCAGGTGCTTTGTTCGGTTCGGCAGGCTTGAAGCTGCTGACCAGCAAGGACGCGAAGAAGGTATATGCGCACACGACGGCGGCGGCTCTCAGGATAAAGGATTCCGTGATGGAAACCGTAAGCTGCGTGCAGGAGGGTGCCGGTGATATTTTAGCGGAAGCAAAGGATATCAACGAGGAAAGAGCGGCAAAGGAAGCGCTTGTGGAAGACAGCGCCGAGGCATAAGGAAAGGCGGATAGGTGTTGCATTTTTGCAGCACCTATTGTTGTACAGACACGGATGCAGGTGTCAAAAATGCGATATGGAGTAGAAACAGATTATGAAGTGTATTATTAAGCATGAGTCCAGGAACCGTATGCGGGTAAGGATTTTGCAAAAAAATATGAGCATTCGCCAGGCGGATGTGCTCTCCTATTATTTGGAAGCTGATGAAAATATTAAAAAAGCCAAGGTGTATGAGCGCACGAAGGGTGTGGAGATTTTTTACAAGGGAGGCAAGCGGGAAGAGGTTTTGGCCTGTCTGTCCAAATTTAATTTTGAGCGGGAAAATGTGCGTTTGCAGGTGCCGGAGAATACCGGCAGGGAGCTTTCCAGGCAGTATGCGGAGAAGTTTGTATCCAATTTTGCTTTTAATTTGGTAAAAAACTATTTCTTCCCTATGCCTTTGCGGATTGCCCATACCTTATATGTGGCTTCCAAGTACATCATCAAGGGTATCAAGCTCTTGTTTAAGGGCAGGCTGGAGGTGGAGGTTTTGGATGCCTTAAGCATCGGCATCAGCATTGCCAGAAATGATTTTGCCACAGCGGGCTCCATCATGTTTTTGCTTGGTATGGGATCTATGTTGGAGGAATGGACCCACAAGAAATCCTTAAGCGACTTGGCAAGAAGTATGTCCTTAAATATTGATAAGGTTTGGGTGCGTACAGGAAATACGGAGGTGCTGCTGCCGATCCATCAGGTGGAGGCGGAGGACCAGGTGGTGGTCAGAGCAGGCAATCTGATTCCTTTGGACGGAAAGCTTGTCAGCGGAGAGGTTATGGTTAACCAGGCATCCTTGACAGGGGAATCCATACCGGTCAGAAAGGTCAGCGGTTCCTATGTGTATGCGGGAACCGTGGTAGAAGAAGGAGAATGTGTTTTCGTGGTGGATAAGCAAAGCGGCTCTTCTCGCTACGACAAGATCATTACCATGATTGAAAATTCGGAAAAGCTTAAGTCCAGTACCGAAGCAAAGGCTTCCGGTTTGGCGGATAAACTGGTGCCTTATACCCTGGGGGGCAGTCTGCTGACCTATCTGCTGACCCGTAATTTTACCAAGGCCTTATCCGTTTTGATGGTGGACTTTTCCTGTGCGCTGAAGCTTGCCATGCCGCTGACGGTGCTTTCTGCCATGCGGGAGTCGAGTAAATACAATATTACGGTAAAGGGCGGCAAATTTTTGGAAAATATTGCCAAGGCGGATACCATTGTTTTTGACAAAACAGGAACGCTGACCTATGCTACCCCGAAGGTGGAAAAGGTAATTGCCGCCTCCGGCAGAGATGAGCGGGAAATGTTGCGTATAGCGGCTTGTCTGGAGGAGCACTTCCCTCATTCGATGGCAAAGGCTGTGGTCAATAAGGCGGAGGAAGAAAAGCTCTATCACGACGAAATGCACAGCGAGGTGGATTATGTGGTGGCACACGGTATTTCCAGCCTGGTGGATGGGCAGAAGGTGCTGATCGGAAGCGCCCACTTTATTTTTGAAGATGAGAAAACCGAGGTGATGGAAGAAGACCGGCACATTATGGAAAATCTGGATCATAAGTATTCTCACCTGTACCTGGCAATCGGAGGCAAGCTGGCGGCGGTTATCTGCATTTTTGACCCCCTGCGCAAGGAAGCTAAATTTGTCCTGCAGCAGTTAAAGAAGCTGGGTATCCAAAAGACGGTGATGATGACGGGGGACAATGAAAAGACGGCGGCTGCCATTGCCAAAGAGCTGGGTGTGGACAGTTATTATGCGGATGTGCTACCGGAAGATAAGGCAAGTTATATCGAAAGGCAAAAAGCAAAAGGAAAAACCGTGATTATGATAGGGGACGGCATCAATGATTCTCCGGCATTGTCGGCGGCGGACTGCGGTATCGCCATCAGCGACGGAGCCGCCATTGCGCGGGAAATTGCGGACATTACCATTGCAGCGGATGATTTGCGTGAATTGATTGTCCTTAAGGAAATTGCCAACGGTCTGAACAAAAGGGTGGACAGAAATTACCGTTTTGTCCTCGGCTTTAATTCGGCTTTGATATTGCTGGGTATTGCTGGTATAATACAACCGACGACTTCCGCTTTATTGCACAATGTTTCAACGGTGGGCGTGAGTCTTTCCAGCATGACCAATATTCGCAAGTTTGAGGAAGTGGCGGTCAATAAAAAATAAGGAGGCAAGGTAATGTCAAAAAGAGATTATTTGGCGGACAGTGAAGCGGCGGAAATGTATTTGGAAACCATTTATAAACTCAAGAGAGAAAAAGGCGTGGTTCGCTCCATTGATATTTCCAGAGAGATGAATTATTCCAAGCCGACCATCAGCGAGCAGATGAAGAAGTTTCGTATGTACGGCTTTATTGAGATGGATAATGACGGTTACATCACCCTGACGGACAAGGGGGAGGAAATTGCCGCATGGACCATGCATAAGCACTATGCATTGACGGATATTTTGGAAAAAATCGGTTTGGACAGAGAGTTGGCAGAAAAGGATGCCTGCAGAATCGAGCACTATATCAGTGAAGAAACCTTTACGGCACTGAAAAAGCATTTTGAAATTGATGACGAAAAGGTAAGAAAGAGGTATGAAGCACTATAATTTTGACGAAATCATCGAGCGCAGAAATACCAATGCCATGAATACGGACGGCTTTCGCAGCTATATTTTCCATGCGGGACCGGAAAAAAGCTTTCCCTATAAGGATGAGGAGTTTGTACGTATGTGGGTGGCGGATATGGAATTTGCCACACCGCCGGAAATCTGCGCCGCCATCAAGGAACGCGTAGATAAGCGGATTTTCGGATACAGCATGGTCTTTGATCCTGCCTATTATGAGGCATTGCGGGCATGGTGTCAAAGGCATTATCGATGGAGCTTTCCGAAGGAGGAGCTGGTGTTTTCAAGCGGCATCATTCCGGCCCTGTATCAGTTGATTGAGGAGCTTTTGACCAAGCAGGAAAAGATACTGGTGCTGACGCCTTCCTACGGATATTTTAAGCATGCGGCAAATTATAACGGTGTATCTCTTCTTTGTAGCGCCATGCGCAGTCAGGAGGGATATTTCGGCATAGACTTTGAAGATTTTGAGCGAAAGGCTGCAGATCCTTTGACGAAGCTGCTTTTGTGGTGCAATCCCCACAATCCTACGGGACGGGTGTGGAAGAAGGAAGAATTAAAGCGTGTGGCGGCGATAGTCAGGAAGTACAATCTTTGGATAATCTCCGATGAGATTCACTGTGACCTTCTGCGAACGGGACAAAAGCATATTCCCATGGGGAAGGTGATGGAGGGCTATCCCAAGCTCATTACCTGTATGTCCGGAAGCAAAACCTTTAATATGGCGGGGCTTATGCTTTCCAACATCATCATTCGACATGAAGGCCTGCGGGAGCGCTTTAAAGCAAGGGATAAAAATGCGGGCTTTGTCAATCCTCTGTCCGTGGCGGCGCACCAGGCGGCATACCGCTTTTGCGGGGACTGGCTGAAGGCTTTAAAGCTTTATTTGGATGAGAATTTTGACCTTTTGGAAAGCTTTTTGCAGGAATACCTGCCGGAGGCCGTATTTCGGATACCGGAGGCGACCTATCTTGCCTGGGTGGATTTGCGGGCCTGTCTGCCGGAGGTGGAGGATATGGCGGACTTTTTTGCCAATGAGGCGGGTGTACTGTTGGAGGGCGGAAATGACCTGTTTGTGGGGAATGCAGAGGGCTATGTGCGCCTGAATCTGGCGATGCCGAGAAGCATCGTGGAGGAAGGGCTGCATAGAATGTATGAGGCGATACAGAACTACAGAAAACAAAAGAGATAAAGTCATTACAGGCACGAGAGCTTGACTCCCGTGCCTGTAATGACTTTATCCGCAATCTTTTCTTTTAATTCCGATTTTCAGCCAGCTTCATGGCCCGTACCTTCAGCGGGAGCCCGAAAAGGGTGATGAAGCCCTCCGCATCATGATGATTATACAATTCTCCGGTGGTAAAGGAGGCAAGGCTTTCGGAATACAAGGAATACGGAGAATCGCTTCCTGCCTTGATGATGTTGCCCTTATACAGCTTTAGCTTCACCTCTCCGCTGACATATTCCTGGGTGCTTTCCATGAAGGCCTGAATAGCTTCCCGCAAAGGCGTAAACCACTTGCCCTCATATACGATTTGTGCAAATTGGCTGCCCAGCTGTTTCTTGACTTCCATGGTGGCACGATCCAGCACCAGTTCTTCCAAGGCTGCATGCGCTTCCATTAAAATACTGCCGCCCGGTGTTTCGTATACCCCTCTGGATTTCATACCCACCACTCGATTTTCCACAATATCGACGATGCCGATGCCGTTTTCGCCGCCCAAGGTATTGAGGCTGCGAATAATCTCGCTGAGCTTCATCTTTTTTCCGTTTAAGGCGACAGGAACTCCCTTTTCAAATTGCAGGCTCAGGCTTGTTTCGGCATCTGGTGCCTTTTGCGGCGCTACGCTGAGTACGAGCAGATGCTCATAATTCGGTTCCAGAGCGGGATTTTCCAGCTCCAAACCTTCATGACTGATGTGCCACAGGTTCCGGTCGCGACTGTAACTGGAGGAAGGGCTGAAAGGCAGGTCAATGCCGTGAGCCTTGCAATAGGCAATTTCATCCTCTCTGCTTTGCATGGTCCATACATCGCTCATTCTCCAAGGGGCAATGATTCTTAACTCCGGAGCCAGCGCCTTGATGCCCAGCTCAAAACGAATTTGGTCATTTCCCTTTCCGGTGGCGCCGTGGCAGATAGCGCTTGCTCCCTCTTTTTTGGCAATGTCCACCAGAACTTTGGCAATCAGCGGTCTTGCCATGGAAGTACCTAAAAGATATTTATGCTCGTATACGGCTCCCGCCTTTACGCAGGGCATAATGTAGTCTTCACAAAATTCGTCAATAACGTTTACAATATAAAGCTTTTCTGCACCGGAAAGCTTGGCTCTTTCTTCCAGTCCTTCCAATTCGCTGTCCTGCCCGCAGTCTATACAGCAGCAAATCACTTCATAATCAAAATTTTCCTTTAACCAAGGGATAATGGCGGTGGTATCCAGACCGCCGGAATACGCCAAAACGACTTTTTCCTTTTCCATAAGAAATCCTCCAATAAAATAATATGAATAATAATACAACAAAAAGAAGAATAATGCAAGAAAAACTCGATTAAAATGAATTTTTATTCACAAAAGATGTATATGGAAAAATCTTGGCATGGGAGCGTATCGGAGCGCTGCCATAAAGTCCTGCACACAGCAGGGAATCGGTAATAGAAAAAATGCTGTTAAAATGGTATGATTAGAAAAGAGCTTTTCATTATAAAATATGAAGTTGTGGAGGAGGATAGTGTATGGGAACTTGGAATGCGACCATTTTTGGTAATGGAGTGCT
>JBGZHY010000075.1:0-12016 GCA_041848045.1 Lachnospiraceae bacterium | reverse complement strand
CAACCGGGAGAATGCCATAAAAGCCAAAAATAATCTTGTGATTATATCCGGCAACATCAAGCTTAAGGCAGCCGACAATGCCATCAAGGGAACGGACTTGGTCAGCATTGCGGACGGAAGCATCGAAATTGATGCAAAGGGTAAGGGTATCACCTCCGAGGGCAGCGTTTATATCTATGATGGAGATATCCGCATCCAAAACTCCGAAGAAGGTCTGGAGGGCTTAACGGTTGAGCTTTACGGCGGAAATCTCAATATGAATGCCACCGATGACGGCATCAATGCTCGTGTAAAAGCGGACGATTCCTTATCCGAAGCGGAGCAAAGCGCTTTCTCCGACCAGTATCAGTCCACTTCTTATTTTAAGCTGGACGGCGCAACGGTAGTCTTAAGCGCCGATGGAGATGGACTGGATTCCAACGGCGATGTCTATATCGAAAGCGGCTATCTTTTGATCAACGGTCCGGAGGCCATGGATAACGGCAGCCTGGATTATAACGGAAACGCCTATATCAGCGGCGGAACCTTTATCGGACTCGGGGCAGGCGGCATGCAGCAGGACTTCAGCTATACTTCCGACACTGCCGGCATCAATCTCAACTATGATACCGCAGTAGCCGCAGGCAGCAAGGTGCTTGTCAGCGATACAAGCGGAAAGGAATTGCTCAGTTTCACGGCAGATAAATCCTTCTCCAACCTCCTGCTTGCAGGCTCCGTATTTAAGGTCGGTGATACCGTACAGGTGAATGCCGGCGGCAACAGCCAGGAGGTACAGGTTTCCGAAAGCAGCGGTGCCGGAAACGGTTTTGGTGCACCGGGCGGAATGATGCCGCCTTCCGGTAAAGGAGGCGATAACGGCAGAATGGCTCCTCCCGATGCCAACGGCGGCACCACAGACTTTTATGCGCAGGAGGGCAGACCTGCTCCTCCCGCAGGCGGAAATATAAACGGCGAAAGACCCGCTCCTCCCGCAGACGGCAGCACCGGCATGGGAGGCGGCAGAGGACAAAGAGGACAAATGACGCCTCCAAACAATAATACGACTTCCGATAATGCCGCCGCAAGCGACTCCGGCTCCTCCGCTTCACAAGGAAAGCAAAAAGGTCGCGGCACGGATGGTACACAAAGCTCCGATTCCGCTGCGCAAAGCGGAACCGGCAAGAGAAGCAGACAGGCTGCCCCTGATGCAAATGCAGGTACTGCAGGCGGAAATACAAACGGCGAAAGACCCGCTCCTCCTGCAGACGGCAGCACCGGCACAGGAAAGACCGGAAGACAAAAAGGACAAAACAGTCAAAGCTCAGGCACAAACGACGGGCAGTCTTCCGCAACACGCAGATAACATGACAGCAGCATGATGAACATAGAAGAATAACATTCCTATCTTTCTTTCAAAGAAAGCCGCAGCAAGCCTGCGATTTTCTTTTTATCCAATCAAATTCAAGTTTTTTAAAATCATATTCTATTTTCCTCCCCCGCTTCTCCTCTTATAATGACCAATACAATCGATTGAATAAACACGGAGAATAGGGTATGAAAAAAGCATTGATTTCCAAAATATTTTTAAGAACTTTATGGCTGTCCGCCTGTCTTGGCTTAGCCGCCTGTTCGGCTGCGACAGCTACAACCCCATCCAAAATGTCGGAAGTGAAAAACGAGGGAACTATGGCAAAGGATTTTCTTTTAAAAGATACGAACGGAAAGGAATACAGCCTTTCACAATTCAAAGGAAAAAAAGTGTATCTTAAATTTTGGACTTCCTGGTGTTCCATTTGCCTGTCCGGCTTGGAAGATCTGAATACGCTGGCAGGCGAAGAAAAGGACTTTGCCGTAATCAGCGTCGTAACGCCGGGGCAAAACGGAGAAAAAAGCAGTGAAGACTTCAGTCGGTGGTTTAACGGACTGGGTTATGACAAGGTGACCGTCTTACTGGACGAGCAGGGAGAGCTGCGCAAAGAATATGCCGTCAGAGCATACCCCGCTTCCGCGTATATCGGTTCTGACGGGATCATCACAAAAGTCTTGCCCGGCCATACGGCAAATGATACTATTAAAGCAGAATTTCAAAAGATTCAATAAAACAGAAAGGAATGTCTTATGTCAAATAAAAAAATATGCAGTATTGTTTTGGCACTCTGTCTATTTGGCACGGCATCAGGGGTATATGCAATGACGAACAAAGCGGCGCTTAAGTATGAAAAACAGGAGAAAAAGCAGGAAATGGGCCTGTCCTCTCCCACCAAAAGCAAAGAAATCTATCTGGCAGGAGGCTGCTTCTGGGGTGTAGAAGCATATATGCAACGAATAGAGGGGGTTTTGGATGCCGTCAGCGGCTATGCCAACGGCAGCACCGAAAACCCGAGCTACGAAGATTTAATATACCGAAACAGCGGTCATGCCGAAACGGTAAAAGTCAGCTATGACCCTGCAAAAATCAGCTTGGAACAACTGCTGCACTATTACTTTAAGGTGGTAGATCCCACCAGTCTGAACAAACAAGGTAATGACAGGGGCGTACAATACCGCAGCGGCGTATATTATACAGATATGCAGGACGCCGAAATTATCCGGGCGGTTTTTCAGAAGGAGCAGCAAAAATATCAAAATCCCATCGTTACGGAACTGCGGCCTTTAGAGCACTTTTACGAGGCGGAGGATTACCATCAGGACTACCTTGCCAAAAATCCGGGAGCCTATTGCCATATTGATCTGCGTAAGGCAGAAGAGAAGCCGGAAAGCGCTTATATTGATCCCTCCCTTTATCCAAGACCTTCCAATGACGTCCTGAAACAAAAATTGAGTGATATACAATATCAGGTTGCCGTTGAAAACCATACGGAATACGCCTTTTCCAACGAATACTGGGACCTGTTTGCGGAAGGTATCTATGTGGACGTTGCAAGCGGAGAACCTCTTTTCTCCTCCAGGGACAAATTTGCCTCCGGCTGCGGCTGGCCAAGCTTTTCAAAACCGATTAGCGAAGAGGTTCTGCGTTATCGCAAGGATTTGTCCTTTCATATGGAGCGCACGGAGGTACGCAGCCGTAGCGCCGATATTCACCTTGGACATGTGTTTGAAGACGGTCCGAAAGAAAAGGGCGGACTGCGATACTGCATCAACAGCGCCTCCATCCGCTTTGTTCCTTATGCAGATATGGATGCGGCGGGCTACGGCAACCTGAAGCCTTTTGTGAAATAAGGAGTTTTTATGTATACTTTGCTTTTGGTTGATGATGAACCAATCATTCGGCGAGGGATTAAATCTCTCGCCAATCTTGCCGCTTTGGACATCGGAGAAGTTCTGGAAGCCGCAGACGCCGAGCAGGCAAAGGCGCTTTTGGAAAAAAAGCGGGCGGATATCGTGATGCTGGACATCAATATGCCCGGTATGGACGGACTGCGTTTTGCCGAAATGTTGAAATGCCGCTATCCTTTAACTGCCGTTATCATGTTGACGGGCTACGATTATTTTGAATATATGCAGACGGCTATCCGTATCGGTGTGGAGGACTATCTCCTGAAACCGGTCAGCCGGACGGATATCGAGCTTGTGCTGAAACGAATTTGCCGCAAGCTTTCCGAGCGCAATCTGAAACATGCTCTGCAAAAGAGCAATGACAGCTCCGCCGTCGCCCCTCCTGCATCGGATTCCTTCGCACAGGTCGATGCCTATATACAGGCACGGCTTTTTGAGCCCTGCCTTTCTCTTGCACAGGCGGCGGAGGATCTGGGCTTCAATGCAAGCTATTTAAGCGGCATCATCAAACAGCTTTACGGTATACCTTTTCAGGAATATATCGGGCTGCGCCGTATGGAACAAGCCAAGCGGCTGCTGCTAAGCGGCAATATGAAAAATTACGAAGTGGCGCTGGCTGTGGGCTATGAGGATGTCAACTATTTCATCACCAAATTCAAAAAAACCTATCAGCTTACGCCGAAGCAGTTTGTCCAAGGAGCAAGGTATCATGAAGACTAGAAATCATTTCCTCTCCCGCCTGCATATCCGCCTCTCTCTTTCTTTTTTGCTGCTTTCTCTGCTGAGTATCTGTACCTTGTCCGCCCTCATATACGGCTTTGCCTCCCGAATACTTCTCCGGGAGAATATGCAAAGAACCGAGGCCTCCGTCAGACAATCCGCCGACTATATTGCCGCCTATATGGACAAGCTGAAAGCTTTCAGCACCTTTATTGCCATGCATCCCGACATCGGTGCCGCCCTGGCACAATCCGACCGGCAAGCGGCAGGCTCCGTTTTTTCTCTGATACAGCTTGCGCAAAACAGCGATTCCCGAATCCGCTCCATTGCCGTCGTATCCAAAAACGGCTTTGCCATTACCGGCGGCAGCGATATGGCTATGCCCCTGTCCCCCGATATGATGCAGCAGGAATGGTATAAAAATGCCTTGCAATCCGGTCAGATGCCTGTTTTGGCAACGCCCGGTCAGGGTATCTTCGCCATGGATGACAATGACTGGTTCCTTTCTTTATGTACGGAAATCAACGATGCTTCGGGGCAACATCTCGGCGTGGTCATTATCGACCTATCCTACCATTTCATAGAAGATTACCTGCATAAGCTTTCCCTGGGCGATAAGGGCTATGCCTACATCATCGACAGCGAGGCCAATATGGTCTACCATCCGGTCAAGGACTTGTTCCGGGATAAAGAAGCCATCCGAAGCCTGCAGCAAAAAGAAGCCGGTTTGCAAAAAACCGGAGAAATCATTTATAAAATACCGGTTCCGAATACTACCTGGACGCTGTTCGGCCTCAGCAGCTCCGATAACGTAAGGGCACTGCAGCAGCAGCTTATCCGCTCCATATTTATGGCGGCGGGATTTTTGCTCATCTTGACCTTTGTATTTGCTCTTCTCCTGTCCGACTATTTAAGCAAGCCTATCCGCAGGCTGAAGAACGCCATGAAATCCGCCGGTGAAAACTGGGAGCATATCTCGGTCAGCCGTCACAGCTCCCATGAGGTGATATCCCTCTCCGAGGAATATAATCATATGCTGGACAGAATCAGAAATCTGACTGAAAATATTGCGCAAACGGAAAAAGCCAGACGTCTGTTTGAATTACGTGCCCTGCAAAGCCAAATCAACCCGCATTTTCTTTACAATACGCTGGACAGTATTTTGTGGCTTGCCGAGCTGGGGGAGCAGGAAAATGTGGTAAAGGTCAGCGCCGCCCTAGGAAAGATGCTCCGCCTTTCCCTGCATATGGAGCAAAGCTTTGTTTCCTTGCAGGCGGAGTTGGAGCACCTGCAAAACTATCTCGCCATACAAAAAATACGTTATGAAGATATTTTACAATACGAAATTTACGGAGATGCTTCGCTCATCGAACGCTCCGTTCCCAAACTCATCCTGCAGCCTCTGGCAGAAAATGCCATTTATCACGGTATACGAGAAAAAAGCGGAGGCGGAAAAATCCTTGTCCATTATTATACACAGGATGAAACTCTTTTCATTGAGGTTTCCGATGACGGCGTAGGCTTTGACCCGGATAAGCTACCGGAAAGAAAGGTACAAAAGGATAAGAAGCTGGGCGGCATCGGCCTGCAAAATGTGGAACAGCGCATTAAACTGCTTTGCGGCCGGGAATATGGCATGCAGATCTGTTCAGCCGAAGGCGAGGGCACAAGGATAGTCCTGCGGCTTCCGCTTTTGCCTTGATTCCCTGCCGCATAGCGCAGCAAAATAAGCACATAGCCCAAAAGCCCTGTGACATAGGCAGGAAGTATAAAACCGGGAGTCGAATGACTCCCGGCTTTTCGATAAATCAACTGCATATTTATAAAACTTTGCTCAAAAAAGACTGCAAACGCACATTCTTCGGATGCTCAAAAAACTCCTTCGGTGCATTTTCTTCCAAAAATTCACCGCTGTCCAAAAACATTACCCGATTGCTGACCTCTCTGGCAAAGCCCATCTCATGGGTTACCACCACCATGGTCATTTTCTGGGCAGCCAGGTCTTTCATCACTCCCAGAACCTCCCCCACCATCTCCGGATCCAGCGCGGAGGTCGGCTCGTCAAACAACATAACATCCGGCTTCATACACAGGGCGCGGCAGATAGCAATACGCTGCTGCTGCCCGCCGGACAGTTGGGAAGGATACGAAGCGCTCCGGTCCGCAAGCCCCACTTTCTGCAGCAAATCCATGGCATAGCCCTTGGCTTCCTCCTCCCGCAGCCCCTGTAAACGCATCGGCGCAATCGTCAGATTCTGCAGAACCGTCATATGGGGAAAAAGATTGAACTGCTGGAATACCATGCCCATCTTCTGTCTGTGCTTATCAATGTCTACATGTTTATCCACAATATTGCAGCCTTCAAAAATGATGGAACCGCTGCTTGCCTCCTCCATTCTGTTCAGGCAGCGCAAAAAAGTGGACTTACCCGAACCGGATGGACCTATGACGCAGACCACATCCCCTTTATATATGTTCACATTGATGTTTTTCAATATTTCTTTCTCACCGAAGCTTTTGCACAGATTCTTGACCTCTATCAATACCTTTTTATCGCTCACTCTTTTTCAATCTCCTTTCCAACAAAGACACCAGATAGGATAAGCCCATAACCAAAATCAGATAAATCGCAGCCACCACCAGCAAAGGGGTGTAGGCAGCATAGGTCTGACTGCGGATAATATCGCCCGCCTTGGTCAAATCCTGCAGGGCGATATAGCCTGCCACGGAGGTTTCCTTGAGCAAAACAATGAATTCATTTGCCAGAGTAGGCAGTACATTTTTAAAAGCCTGAGGAATAATAATCAGCCGCATGGTCTGACCGTAACCGAAGCCCAAGCTGCGCCCCGCCTCAAACTGCCCTCTGGGTACGCTTTGGATACCCGCTCTGAAAATCTCCGCCTGATAAGCGCCGGAGTTAATGCCGAAAGCGAGAATTGCCACCAGGGTCTTGTCAATGCGCACGCTGCCGAAAATACCGAAGTAAATAATCAAAAGCTGCACCACCACCGGCGTTCCCCTGATAATCGTCAGATATATATTGCATATTCCGTTGAGTAGCTTTAATTTCCCCGTATTGTCATAAGTGTTGCGGACAACCGCCACAATCACGCCGATGATAATGCCCAGCAGTACCGCCATAAAGGTAATGTGCAAAGTCACCCCCAGGCCCTGTACAATATACTGCCAGCGATCCTTTTCCAGTAAATTCTGCTGAATGCTGCCGATGATAGCCTGCATCTTCCTTTTCCTCTCTTCTATCCCTTATATTTTCCGTATATTTCCTGCAAATATACGTACAAAAGCCAGAGGGAAATCCTTCTCTCCAGCTTTTTATCCGTCAAGCTCCCTATTCTGCTGTAATGTACTTTGCCACAATGGCGTCAATCTTACCCTCGCTCTTTAACTCTGCCAGAGCCTTGTTGATTTTTTCCACCAATGCCGTATTTCCTTTCTTGATGGCAATCGCATACTGCTCATCCGCAAATGCCTCATCCAGAATATGCAGGTTTGTCTGGTCCTTGATGTAATACTTGGCAGGCTGTTCATCCAAAATCACCGCATCAATCTTGCCCTGGGACAAAGCCTGTATTGCCTCAAAGCCTTTGGAATAACGCTCCAGCGTAGCGCCCGCCACATCGGAGGCATAGATATCGCCTGTGGTGCCAAGCTGCACGCCGATAATTTTATTCTCCAGATCCGCCGCCGTCTTTACCGCAGATCCCGTATTGGTAATGATCACCTGCTTTGCGGAAGCATAGGTATCGGAAAAATCCACATTCTGCTTTCTGTCCTCGGTTACGGTCATTCCCGCCATGCCGATATCCGCCTTGCCCGCCGTCACCTCCGGTATAATGGAGTCAAAGGCAATATCATTGATTACCAGCTCCACTCCCAGCTTAGCGGCAATGGCCTCCGCGATTTCCACATCAATACCGACAATCTTATCTCCTTCATAATATTCATACGGGGCAAATTCCGCATTGGTAGACATATACAGCTTCCCTTCCTCCACCAATCCGCTGCCGCCGGAAGCTGCCGTCGTCTGCTCTGCCGAAGCCGCCGCCGTGGTCTGCCCTGCCGCTGCCGCCTGGGTTGTCGTTGTGGCTGTGCCGCTGCCCGCGCAGGCAGTCAACGCCAAGCCCATCAATATTGCCATACCTGCCGCTGCCATTTTTTTCATATACATTACCTCCTCCAAATCTTTTGATAAGTCTTGTTGTATGTTATACACCTTTTTCTGCATAAAATCAAGCTTTATTTGAATAAATTTTTATTTTATTCAAATTATATGTATTTTATTACATTTTATGCATAAATCTGCTGCATAAATGCAAAGAGCGGGATAGCCGAAACCATCCCGCCCCTAAGACCCGATTCAAAAAAGCATAAGCTCCCCTGAAAGCCTCCATCTCCATATCTTATAATGCAGCGATACACTCGATTTCCACAGCTGCTCCCTTTGGCAGAGCCGCTACCGCTACACAGCTTCTTGCCGGAAAGCTGCCGTCAAAAAACTTTGCATACACTTCATTCACAGCCGCGAAATCCCCCATATCTACCAGGAAAATCACGCACTTTAATACCTTGGACTTATCCGTGCCTGCCGCCAGCAAAATCTGCTCCATATTCTTTAAAGAATGCTGCGCCTGCTCCGTCACATCCTTACCCAGCTCACCGGTTTCCACGTTCAGCCCCAACTGTCCGGATACAAATAGGATGTCCCCTGCCGCCGTTGCCTGTACATAAGGTCCGATTGCTGCCGGAGCCTTGTCTGTGCTGAATATCTTCTTTTCCATCTCTTTGTTCCTCCTATTGTGTTTTTTTCAATATATCACAAAAATATAAACTGTACAATAGAAAATCTATTCATATTGACTAGCGCAGTATTTACAGCGATAGACGGACTTTTCCCTGTCCGCCAGATAAAACTCCTGCAAAAGCTCCTGCTCTATACTGGTGATACAACGAGGATTCTTACACTTAATGATATTGCTTACCCGCTCCGGCAGCTCCAGTTTATGCTTATCCACAATTTCCCCATCCTTAATGACATTGATGGTAATCTCACTGTCCAAAAAGCCCAAAACGTCAAAGTCCAGAACTTCCGGTGCACATTCCAGCTTAATGATATCCTTTTTCCCCTTTAATTTGGAGCTCACATTTTTAATAATGGCAACCGCACAGTCCAACTTTTCCAACTCCAGATAATGATAAATTTTCATTGCATTCCCCGGATTGATATGGTCTATCACAATACCGTTCATAATACGTCCGATGACCAATACATCATTATTCTTTGCCTGCATTCCGTACCTCCATTCCCAACAAATCTATAATCAATGCCATTCTCACATATACACCCATCTGTGTCTGCTTAAAATACGCCGCCCTGGGATCCTTGTCCACCTCTACGGAAATTTCATTCACCCTCGGCAGAGGATGCAGCACCAGCATATCCTCTTTGGCAAGCTTCATCTTCTGTTCCGTCAGAATATACGAATCCTTCAGGCGCAGATAATCCTCCTCGTTAAAGAAGCGCTCTCTCTGCACTCTTGTCATATACAAAATATCCAATTCCGGCATAACCTCATCTAAGGATGTTGTTTCCACAAAATCCGCACCGGAGCGAAGCAGAACATCCTCCTTGATATAGCTCGGTATTCTCAACTCATCCGGAGAGATTAAAACGAAGCGGATTCCGGTATAGCGGGTCAAGCTTTTAATCAGGGAATGTACCGTTCTGCCGAATTTCAAGTCGCCGCACAAGCCGATACAGATATGATCAAGCCGCCCCTTTAAGGTTCTGATGGTCATCAAATCCGTTAAGGTCTGGGTAGGATGCTGGTGTCCGCCGTCACCCGCATTGATTACCGGTATCTCGGAATACTGGGAAGCCACCAGAGGCGCTCCCTCCTTAGGATGGCGCATAGCCGCAATATCGGCGTAACAGGACACCGTCCGTATGGTATCCGCAACGCTCTCCCCCTTGGATGCGGAGCTGGAATCAGCCGAAGAAAAACCAAGTACGCTGCCGCCCAATTTAAGCATTGCCGATTCAAAGCTTAATCTGGTTCTTGTACTTGGTTCATAAAATAAAGTAGCTAAAATTTTTCCCTTGCAAACCGCTGAATATTTCCCCATATCATTCATGATGTCCGTCGCCAAGGTAAGCAGGGCATCGGTTTCTTCCAAAGAATAATCCAGGGGTGTTATCAAATGCTTCATCATATCCTCCTTTACAGCCATGTATTCGTTGCAAACTTTCCTTATAATTATATGGATAGGAAGAAGCTTGTCAATCCTTTTTTGAGGATATATAATGATAAAAGCTTACAAGAAATGAGGATAGGCCTATGTATTATCACATTTTGGAAACATTGACGCCGGTTTCCGCCGAAGCCTGCCGCGCTGCCCGCATTCCCTATGTGGCTGTGCTGACGCCGGAGGAATGGGCGAGTGACAAAGACAGCTTTGAAATGGGGATTGACATGGATTTGGACATCGACAATCTCTACATCACCAAAGCCGAGGTAAACTATGATTCCCTGACCGGCAGCTTTCATATACCCGACAGAACTCACATCAACGGGGAACACCACGGCTTCGCTTTTGCTTTGGACGAAAGAGGCATCGTATTCATTGATTCCGACGGCTATGCCCTGGAAATCATACGCCGCATACAGCAGAAAAAGCGTTGGAAAATCCCCTCCCTGGAGCGTTTTCTCTACGATTTTCTGGAACAGACCATTTCCGGTGATCTCACCCTGCTTGCCCAGTATGAAGCCATTATGAACGGTATCGAAGCTGCCATCCTGCTGGAGCGCCCGGAAGACAGCAACATGCAGATCAACGATATTCGAGGTGAACTGCTGGATTTACGCACCCATTATGAGCAGCTGATTGACCTGGGGCAGGAGCTTGCCGAAAATGAAAACAGCTTTTTCAAGGAGGAAAACCTGCGCTACTTCCACCTGTTCACTTCCCGCGTGGAACGTCTGCTGGACATTGTAGCCTCTCTGCGGGAGTATACCGTGCAAATCCGAGATTTGTACAAGGCGCAGCTGGATATTAAGCAAAACCGCATCATGACGATTCTGACGGTGGTTACCTCCATTTTTCTTCCTCTGACCTTGATTGTAGGCTGGTACGGTATGAATTTCCGTTATATGCCGGAGTTGGAATCCCCCTTGGGTTATCCTTCCGTTATGCTTGCCTGCATCCTGATTGTGGCGGGCTGCCTCTGGTTTTTCCGCAAAAAGAAATGGTTATGATTTCACTTTAAAAAACAGTATTGTATGTACCGACCCCAAAAAGTCAGACCAAAAAATCTAACGTTCGGAGGTCGGTACACCTTTAATAGAGGCATAATCTTTCACTCGAAAATCCTCTCATCACTCACTCATACACTCATTCTGTAATATATGTCAATCCAAAACTCTAAAACTTTAAGCACGACAAAAGCCATATTAAAAATGATAAAACCTCTATAGTTGCCTTTGATAAGTTCCTTTTTTCTCATATCTCTAAGCTTTATTACCAATGCATACAGATTTAGACAAAAAACTATAAACACAAGCCACCGATATGCTTGCTCATATGGCGACCTGCGTATAGCATCTGATATACCGCATATATCGTATATATGTAGGTAATCGGTAGTGTAAACTATTGGACCTGTTGACAAACTCAATTTTTCAGTGTTTATTTCTGCATGTTTTTTGAAATATCATAAAGCAGCCGGTAAATTCGGTTATTCAAACCGCTTTTACCAGCCGTTTTAGATTTAATGCCATTGCCGATAAGAGGCATTCTTCTGTCGCTTTCTGAAGGCCTCTTTTCTGGATTTTATTCAATTTATGTTCTCGTTTTAAAACTGCGAATGTTCCTTCCGCCCATATCTTCCTAAGCCTCATGACCCTCAGATAATCACTGGTTCCTACTCTCTTACTATTTCGATAAAAAGAGGGATAATAAGCACTCGCATTGATCCTGACTGTACCGAGATCCGTGGCACAGGCTGAAAAATCCGGGCAGTTTT
>JBGZHY010000074.1:0-6988 GCA_041848045.1 Lachnospiraceae bacterium | reverse complement strand
GTTCAAACTGCCCCTTTTCCGTCAGGGTAGCAATATTTTCTTCCAGTGTTGCTTCATCCAGGGCAATGATGCTGCCCAGCAGATTTTCCGACATCTGTATGAGCTGGGTCTGCATCTGCACATCGACGGCAGCCTCTTCCTTCGGTGCGGCGCAAGCGCCCAAAACCGCTGCACACAGCAAAGAAAGCAGCAGAGCCCACAATCTTATTTTTCCGTTCATTCTGTCACCCCTTTAGACCGTAGCATGTTTCTTTGCCGGTCTGTCCTCTCTCTTGGTAAACAGCATTTCAAAAGCGGCAAGCACCCTCTTTCTCGTTTCCGCCGGCTCAATGATGGCGTCCACATAAGCCCTCTTTGCGGCTGAAAGGGCACTGCCCTGCAAATTCTCATATTCTGCAGCCTTTTGCGCGATCAGAGCGGGAGCGTCCGCAGACTGCTCAATCTCCTGCGCATACATAATTCGTACGGCGCTCTCCGCCTCCATCATGCCGATTTTGGCATGGGGATAGGCATAAACCATATCCGCCCCGATGGCCTTGGAGTTCATGCACAAATAAGCGCTGCCGTAAGCCTTTCCGACAATCAGGCTGAGTTTGGGCACCGTCGCATTGGCAAAATCATGGCACAATCTCGCCGCAGCGGCAACAATATGCTTCTCGGTACATTTTTTTGCCTGATAGCCTTCCGTATTGACCAGACACAGCAAAGGTATGCCGAAGGCATCGCAAAAGCGCACGAAGCGGCTCGCCTTATCCACACCGCTCTTGGTTAAGAGCGGCTCAAAACGCTCCTCAATACTGCCGTCCTCCCCCCATACTTCCGTTCTGTTGGCCACGCAGCCCACCGTATTGCCGTTCAATCGGATAAAGCAGGTAATCATTTCCTTGGCATATTCTTTTTTCAGCTCATAAAAATGATGCTCATCGGAAATATCCGCCAGCAGCAGAGCCGTATCGCCCACGAAGGTGCTCGCTTCCGGCACCATTCTGTTCAAATCGTCCTCACATTCCGAATAGGACATATTATCCTCACTGTTGGCAGGCAAAATACTGATCAGCTCACGCAAAGCGGCAAGCACCTCTTCCCGCGTTCCCGTAAAATCCGCAACACCGCTTTGCGCGGAATGGAATTTTGCGCAGGCCGTATCGCATTTACTCTCTGTATTGCCCAGAATCGCATTAGGCGTATTGACAAATACCTTAGCCTCCTCCGCCATAAACACAAAATCATCCAAGCCCAGGCTCACCGCCATACCCCCGCCGGCACAGCCGAAAACCGCCTTGAGCTGCGGAATAACACCGCTTGCCATAGTCTGCGCCAAATACAGCCTACCGAAAGCATCTAAAGCATCCGTTGCCTCCTGCAGTCTTAAGCCTGCGCAGTCCACCAGACCGATAATCGGCGCCCCCATCTTCATGGCATAGTCGTACAGTGCCAGAATCTTTTTGGCGTGCATCTCTCCCATGGAGCCCCCCAGCACCGCAGCATCCTGGCTGTATACATATACCAGATTGCCTTCGATACTTCCGTACCCCGTCACCACACCGTCTGCAGGCGCCTGAACCGCCGGCATATTAAAGTCCGTATTGCGGGCCTGCACGCAGGCACCTATCTCCACAAAGCTTTTCTCATCCAACAGCTCCACAATACGACGCATGGCAGCAGACTGATTTGTTTGACTCATATTGCAAACCTCCATTTGTATAGAATAAATGTCTTTTTACTCACAAAAGGGCATAAACAGACACAGTATCGGTGTGCCGCGAATTTTTGTATATAATTTAGGATATTTATGGACTTTTTTTGTGAAAATAAAAAAGAAATTTGGCTCTATTTTACAATAAAACACATATTTTTTCAAGCTTATCTACCTAGTTATTTGTGAATTGTTTGTCAAAATTAGAACGGATTTTTTGTATACTTTTTTCGTAAAACGTGAAATTGCTCGTTTTCATCCGCTTTTGTTTCGGAAAGCTGGATATTTTAATGAAACCTTGTTTTTTTCGCAAAACAAAGAGGACTGCATCCGGAAATCCCCTGTCCTTCCCGATACAATCCCCTCTTATTCTTAGTTATTGATCAACTTATCCTCTTCATTGTTCCAGCTGTACAGCTTACGGATCTGCGCGCCCACCTTCTCTGACGGGTGCTCCGCCCCCCGCTTGCGCATGGCGTTAAAATGCACCTGCTTGCCTGCGTCGGACATATCCAGCAAAAATTCCTTGGCAAAGGTTCCGTCCTGTATATCGGAGAGTATCTTCTTCATGGCTTTTTTGGTATCCTCCGTGATAATCTTCGGCCCCGTGACATAATCTCCGTATTCCGCCGTATTGGAAATGGAGTAGCGCATACCCTCAAAACCGGACTGGTAAATCAAATCCACAATAAGCTTCATCTCATGGATACACTCAAAATATGCATTTCTCGGGTCATAACCGGCTTCCACCAAGGTTTCATAGCCCGCCTGCATCAGAGCGCAGACACCGCCGCAAAGCACCGCCTGCTCGCCGAAAAGATCCGTTTCCGTTTCCGTTCTGAAATCCGTTTCCAAAACGCCTGCTCTTGCGCCGCCGATGGCTGCCGCATAAGCCAACGCAATATCCAGGGCCTTCCCGCTGGCATTCTGCTCAACGGCTACCAGGCAAGGCACGCCTTTCCCCGCAAGGTACTCGCTTCTTACGGTATGTCCCGGACCCTTCGGCGCAATCATCGCCACATCCACATATTTCGGCGCCTTGATACAGCCGAAGTGCACATTGAAGCCATGGGCAAACATCAGCATCTTGCCCTCTTTTAACTGCGGCTCGATATCCTGTTGATACAGCTTTGCCTGATGCTCATCATTGATCAAAATCATAATGATGTCCGCAAGCCCTGCCGCCTCTGCCGCCGTATATACCTCAAAGCCCGCTTTCTTCGCTTTATCCCATGAACGGCTTCCCTCATACAAACCGATGATCACATGACAGCCGCTTTCCTTTGCATTCAATGCATGTGCATGCCCCTGACTGCCGTAGCCGATCACCGCAATGGTCTTTCCCTCCAGGTTGGCTATATTACAATCCTCCTGATAATAAATCCTTGACATCCCTTGCCTCCTCCAATTCTTTACTTATAAATAGGTAACGTCCTCACAACCTCTGGACAAGCCCGTCAATCCGGTTCTTGCAAGCTCCAGTATCTCGTAATCCTCCAAAAGATGGATAATCGCCTCCAATTTGTCCTTATCGCCCGTAAGCATAACCGTCAGACTCTCCTTGCCCACATCGACAATTGTCGCCCTGAAAATTTCCGCCACGGCGCTGATGGCTTGCCTTTGCATGGCATTTGCCCGCACTTTAATCATAATCAGCTCCCGGAATACGCTTTGTCCCGCTTTCAGCGTCTTGATATCCCGTACATCCTCCAGCTTGCGCAACTGATGCTCTATCTGCACCAAAGTTTCCTCATCCCCCTCCGATACCACCGTCATTCGGGAATACTTCGGATTAAAGGTTTCTCCTACCGTCAATGATTCTATGTTATAGCCTCTGCGTGAAAACAAACCTGCCACTCTGCTCAGCACGCCCGCCGTGTTATCCACCAGTAAAGAAAGAACTATTCTCATTATTTTATCCTCCTCAGACCGCCTTGTATACTGCTTTGTACAACTACGAGTTAGTTTAACAAGCCCGTCTGTAAATGTCAACTACACAAAATTCATAGCTCCCATAAACCTAAAAGCGTAAAGTCTTTTTCTTCTGGAAGGCCAGTCTGGGACTTCCGTCCTCCACATAAATGATGCCGCAGTAGCCAAAGCCCAGCTTCTTTAACAAATTTCGCATGGGCAGATTCTTCTCATGGGTGTCCACCCGCAGGTTGCCGCAGGCGTTGTAAGCCCAGTCCAGACAATAGGAACCGATGCCGTTCGTTCCTCTTTTGACCGCCAGGCGATGCAGCACACCGTAAGGCTCATCATCCTGCCACCGCCCCTCTTCGATATGGGCATAACAAGGCTCATCCGCACAGGCATAGGAAAAGCTTGCCAAAATCTCATTCCCCTCCACACAGACGTAAGCCCGGTCCTTTTCCATGTCAAGCTCCACATCCGCAAGCCCCGGATAGTAAGGCGGCCACTGGTCGGCATTACCCTGCTCCCGCATAAAGGTTCTGGCATCCTCATACAGCTTCAATACCGCCTCCACGTCACTCACCTGCGTCTTTCTGATTTCCATCATCGACACCTCCCTGCCTCTTTTCCTCAAAATATAGCACAGCACCGTAAAAAGGGAAAGACCGTAAATAGTCCTGCAGCAAAAAAGAATATCTTCCGCCCCAGGAAGAAACCCACAGGCGCTGCCCTTCCCTTTCCTGCTCCAAGCCGCATACCGTTACCCAGTGAAAGGCAAAGGCACCTTGCAAATGCTGCCCCTGCGCTGATATCACCTTCATTTTTTTGCCGGAAAAGGCCACCATCAAAGCCAGAGGCAGATCCTTTTCCAGGGCTTCTTCTATATAGGCAGACAACTCCGCCGCCCGCCATGGTCCCTTATAGATTCGGGCAAGCAAAGCAATCCCTCTTTCCCGCCCATAAGCCAAGATCCCTCCGCTCAACAAAAAAGGATGCCAAAGCCCCAGGGGAATGTGGAAAAATCGCCATGGCCGCAGATATCCGTAAAGTCTGTTCATAAAGTGCAGATAATTTCTTTTTTCCCAATCTCCGTAAGGATACAGAGCGCGCAGACGGGGATTTTTTGCCGCCATATATGCCAGTATATTGCTTGCGGCAATCGCCCCGCAGCCTGCGCTGCGGGCAAGCTTTGTATCGTACCACTCCTGATTTCCGCCGTAATATACCTTTTCTCCCTCTCGTATTGCCACAAAATCCTTCTCTCCTGTTAAGGCGCTCATCTTTTCCTCCTTCCCCAAAGCAAAAAAGGGCATAAAGCCCCTTTTATCTGTATTTTCCGACGGTTTCATTCATCAAATGCAGCTTATCCTTCATATCCTTTACCAAGGCAAACTGACAGCGTGCCCGATCCAGATTCTGCTTTTCTCTGGAAATCTTGAAATATGTATCTCCCTGTATATAATCCGTCAGAAAACGTATGCCGCATTCCAGGGTCATGGCGATGGCTCCCATAGGCAGCATATCCAACTCTCTGTCGGTAAGGCTACCTTTGCAGCCCCGGACAAAGCCCTTGGTATAGGCGTCAAAAAGCTCTATGCTCAAGGAAACCTTGGATACATCCGGCTCATCCTCGTCCGCCGTATTGGCACCGAAGCGAATGGAATCCCCGAAGTCATGCACCGCCAATCCCGGCATCACCGTATCCAGATCAATGACGCATATGGCTTCCCTGCTGTTATCGTCAATCATCACATTATTCAGCTTGGTATCATTGTGGGTCACCCGCAAAGGCAGCTCGCCCTTTTCCGCCATTTCGCCCAAAATTTTGGTTAAATGCGCATTATCCCGTACAAACTGTATTTCCTCCTCAAGCTCCTTTGCCCTGCCCTTGCAGTCCTCTTTAAGAACCTGCAAAAAGTTCTCATAGCGCTTTGCCGTATCATGAAAAGCCGGTATCGTTTCATGCAGACTGCCCGCAGCATAATCCGCCAAAAGACTCTGGAAATTGCCGAAAGCCACGGCGCTCTCGTAAAAATCTCTGCTGTTTAATACCTTATCGTAGGTTCTGGCGCCTTCAATGAAACGGTATACTCTCCAATAGGATCCGATACTGTCCCGATAATACGCCTTGCCCTCTTTGGTCAGGACAAGATTTAGGGTTTCTCTCTCCGGATCCCCTCCTCTTTCTATGATTCTCTCCCGCACATAGGAGGTAACCCCCAGAATATTTTCCATCAGCGCTTCCGGATTCTTAAAAATTTCGTGGTTGATGCGCTGCAGAATATATTTTTTGCCTGCACCTCCCTCCTTCTTCATCTCCAGCAGGAAGGTATCATTGATATGACCGCTTCCGTAAGGCTCGGCACTTACATACTCCCCTTCCAGAGCAAAACCGGCAATAGCCTCTTCTTTCTTTGCACAAACGACACTTCTGTCCATGATATATCCTTTCTTTTCTTATCCTTTAATACCGCCTGTCACACCGCCGATAATCTTCTCCGACAGGAAAATATAGAGAATGAAGGTCGGTATAAATACAATTACCACGGCGGCAAACATCCCCGCCCAATCTCCGGTATACTTCATGGAATTGATCATACCGTATAAGCCTACCGCAACGGGCTTAAGCTTGTCTGAATTTGCAAAAATCAGCGACAGGAAATACTCATTCCATATATTGATGAAATTAAAAATCGTTACCGTGGCAATACCCGACTGCGCCATCGGCAAAATAATGACCCAAAAGGTCTGGGTAGGCTTGCAGCCGTCAATGGCTGCCGCTTCCTCATAGGTTCTGGAGATATTCTTAAAAAAGGTAATCAGGAATATCGTCGTATACGGCACATTGATGCCCACATACAGCAGAATCAAAAGCGCCCGATTGGCAAACACGTTGTTCAGCACTCCCATACCCGCAATCAGGGAAAACAGAGGCAGAATCACCATAATCACCGGCACGCCCATGGAGGACACAAAGCCCGTCTGTATCAGCCTGTTCCCGATAAAATCAAAGCGGGACAGCACATAAGCCGCCGGCGCACAGACCAGAATCAGCAAAATGCAGGAAATACTCGCATAGACAAAGGAATTCATGAAAAACACCGATACATTGGCGCCCTGCCATGCCTTTGCGTAATTTTCAAAATGGAAGCCGCTTAAAAACTGCAGCGCCGTACCTTTATAAATCTCCTTGGTGGTGGACAGACTCGCCCCGATTACCCAGGAAAGCAGCACCACCGTAAACAAAACCCAGGCAATCAAAATCAGGTAGCCCGGCAGCAGCGTCAGCTCTCTTTTCCAATTTATCTTTTCTCGGAATGTATTTTTTTGCATAGGCACCCCCTAAAACTCAAGGTCATCATCGGTAATCAGCTTGTT
>JBGZHY010000073.1:0-3386 GCA_041848045.1 Lachnospiraceae bacterium | reverse complement strand
CTGTTGGCATAAATTATTTATCAAATGGAGAAAGTATAATTTTATGAGCAAGCAATTAGAAAAAATGTACAGGGATATTTTTGCGGACAGGGGGATTATTCCATGTGAACCCGTACCGGGATTTAATCCCAATGGCGAATTTTATAAAATGAATCCGAAACTTGGTAAAGGACACTGCTGGTTATATCGATGTAACCCATACGTGACTATCACTATTATGAATCAGATTCACTATGAAGATACTTGCTGTGCCTTTGAGCAACCGGAATATATTTGCGTAGGTTATTTCTACTCCGTTTCCGGCGAAATACTGACACCTTACCGTCGGTTGACATCCGGAGCAATTCAGGCGTATGTAGGGAAGAAAAGTGAATATCGTATGATACTGCACAAAGAAATTCCTATCAATAGTGTAAGCATTACCTTTATGCCCGAATATTACAAAAAATATTTAAGTGAACAATACTCTGACATTTATGAAAATCCTTCAAAAGCATTCATGCGGATAGACGCTTGTCCTGATTTTCCTGAACTGGTTACGGTTTTCAATCAAATCAAAAGCTATATGGGAGGCGGTATATCTGCAAAACTGTTTTATGAAAGCAAAGTGAATGAAGCGCTTTCCATAATTCTTGAAAAAGCAAAGGAGCGGAATAGAGAATATGTCAGGCAGAGGGTTTCAATATCCAATGATGATTTGGATGCCGTCATATCCGTGGCTAATTATATTAACGCCCATTACACTACGGATATTAGGATAGATTTTCTTTCGCAAATTGCATGCATGAGTCAAGCTAAGTTAAAATATATATTCAAGGCTGCATATCATATGGGTATTCGACAATACATTGTTACACGTCGTATTACGCATGCTGAACATCTCCTTAGAGATACAGTGCTTCCGGTATCCCAAATTGCCGAAATGGTCGGTTACAAATATGTAAGTAGTTTGTCCGATATGTTCAGGCAGCATACAGGAATGAATCCCACCGAATATAGAGAAAAAATGCAGAGGTGATTTTTGTCGGATTGCCCAACTGATTAAAGCCTTTGTACCACCTGTTCTATGGCTTTTAAAAGCGATTGATTTGAGCGGAAAGACAATCATTCTGTTTTGTACGCATGGAAGGGCGGTTTTTGGAGAATGATTGAAGATTATAAAAAACGGCGTAGCGTTAAAAGGAGATTACAACTTTAGGTTTGCCGTTTTTTTGTTGCCAAAATTTCAAATACAAAAGCACTGGCATTTTTAAAAACAATGATATATAGTAAAACAGTGATATGGGCAGAAAACGGAAATCATTCATAGACGGGGAGATTGTATGAATTTCTTAGAGGAAAGAATATGTAAAGACGGTATTGTGAAAGAGGGCAATGTTCTAAAAGTGGATTCATTTTTGAATCATCAGATGGACATTGCCTTGTTTGAACGGATGGCGGAGGAATACGGAAGGCGGTTTGCAGGAAAAGAAATCAATAAAATACTAACCATAGAGGCATCGGGCATCGGTCTGGCGGCAGTGGTTGCAAGGCATTTCGGGGTGCCGGTTGTCTTTGCCAAGAAATCAAAGTCCATCAATCTGGATGGGGAGATGTATACGGCGGAGGTAGAGAGTTTTACCCATAAAACCGTCAATCACATTCTGGTTTCTCAAAAATTTCTGCATCGGGATGACAAGGTATTGATTATTGATGATTTTCTGGCAAACGGCTGTGCCTTGCAGGGCTTGATACAGATTGTGCTGCAGGCGGGCGCCGACATTGCGGGTATCGGCATAGCTATTGAGAAGGGCTTTCAGATGGGAGGCAGAACCATCCGCAACTTGGGCTATCAGCTGGAATCTTTGGCGATTATCGAGAGTATGGACGCGGAAACGGGCAGGATAGTCTTCAGGCAACAGTAAAGGATGGAGATAAGCATATTTTTGCAGGAAGGGGGAAAGCAATGATCGTATCGCTTATGGGTGGTGGCGGAAAGACGACCACCCTGTTCTATTTGGCGGAAAAATATGGGACTGCGGGAAAGTCCGTAATCATGAGTACCAGCACCCATATGCAAAAAAATGAGGACTTTCGCTCCTGCTATGCCGACAGCGATGAAAAGCTGCGGGATTTTCTGCAGGGGCTTGACCGGAAAAAGGCAGGTATTTTTTTGTTGGGTATGGACGCCGGAAACAAGATATCTTCTCCGGCGGAGGATCTGTTCTCTTTGATGGATGCCAGGGCGGATCTGGTGCTGGTGGAGGCGGACGGCTCCAAGGGGCTTCCGGCAAAATTTCATGCGGAGCATGAGCCGGTACCGGTAAAGGGTTCCGCACTCTGTATTTTTGTGTTCGGTCTGGATGCGCTGGATGAACCGCTTTGCAAAGTCTGTCATCGCCATGAAGTAGCCATGGAGTATTTTGGCTGGGAAAAGGATGCGCGAGTGGATACGGAGCGGGCATTTTTGCTTTTAGAGAGAATGTATCTGCGTGTAAAGGAAAGGGTAAATGCCCCTGCCGTTTTTGTGTTGAATAAGGCGGATACCGGAGAACGCAAGGCACAGGCGCGAAAGCTGCAGGCAAAAATTGCGGAGGCATGGGGCTGCGAAAGCTTCATCTGTGCTCATGGCAGGCGGGATATAGACCTTTCATCCTATATGGAGGAGGCTGAAGAATGAACCTGGTATTGATGGCGGCGGGGGCTGCTTCCCGTTTCGGAGAGAATAAGCTTTTGCAGGAATATCGGGGAAAGAGGCTGTTTGAATACGCCAAAACCCTGTATGGCGGTATTTCGTTATTTGCGCATAAGATTGTAGTAACGGGGTATGCGGAAATTGCCGAGGCTTATCGGGACACGGATTTTCTCGTGGTGGAGAATAAGGAGCCGGAAAAGGGGATTTCCCACACCATTCATTTGGCTGTGCAAAAGGTTTATGACCTGCAGGCGACGGATAAGGCGCTGATGTTTGCGGTCAGCGACCAGCCCTTGCTGCAGGAGCGGACGGTGCTTGCGCTGATGGAGGCATATCGGAAAGGAGATAAGGGTATTGCCAGTCTGTCTTACGGCACAAAGGCGGCAAACCCCAAGATTTTTCACCCGCGCTATATTCCGCTTTTGAGGGAGCTGAAGGGGGATACAGGGGGGCGGCAGCTGCTGGAAGCTAACCGAGGGGATATTCTGTATTATCCCGCCAAAGAAGAGAGAGAGGTTCTGGATGTGGATACCCGAGAAGATTTAAGGCATTTGGAGGGCGGCGGCGGAGGGTATAAACGTTAAGAAGTCGTCAGATTTTTGTAAAAAGCTGTATATTGCGAAAATGACCAACAGAATATATAATCCCGAGTTTGACAGTTTTTTAAAGAAAAAGGTCTTGAAACCGGCTCTATAAGCCAGCTTTAAGACCT
>JBGZHY010000072.1:0-13998 GCA_041848045.1 Lachnospiraceae bacterium | reverse complement strand
AGTCGCGGATCGCCCAGCTCGTCCACAATTTCCTCTTCTTCCCGTCCTCTTGCCTTTTCTTCCTCAATGTAGGAGGCATAGTATTTTATATTCTCATCCACCAAAGCCTGGGAGCCCGTTACGGACAAGGCTCTGCCAAGACCCTCCAAAAATTCTTCTTTCCTCATATCCCGTCCCCGCTTTTACTGTATGCAGCGAAGCTTCAGCACCCCTTCTATGGCTGCCAACTCCTGCAATAAAGATTCTTCCGCCCTACTTTCCAAATCAAGCATGGTGTATGCAAATTTATCCCTGCTTTTATTCGTCATGTCCGCAATATTGATGTTGTATTTCGCCAGTATCGTCGAAATCTGCCCGATCATATTCGGCACGTTCTTGTGCAGAAGGGTCAACCTGCATACATCGTCACAAATTCCCATATCACAGTCCGGATAATTCACGGAATTTTTAATATTTCCGTTGTCTATATAATCCTGCAGCTGCTGCGCCGCCATCACTGCACAATTATCCTCGCTTTCCTCGGTGGACGCCCCCAGATGCGGTATGGCAATCACACCGCTGGTATTGGCGGAATGGCGATTCGGAAAATCCGTCACATAACGCTTCACTTTGCCGCTTTTTAAAGCCAGCGCCATATCCTCATCCTTAACCAGTAAATCTCTGGCAAAATTTAACAGCACTACGCCCTCTTTCATCTGTTCCAGAGCCTTCCCGTCAATCAGACCGGTATTATCTGCAGTCAGAGGCAGGTGCAGGGTGATATAATCACTTTCCGCAAAAATCTGCTGCAAATCCGTAATATGGCGGATACGTCTGGAAAGGTTCCAGGCAGAGTGTACGGAAATATAAGGGTCATAGCCCAAAACCTCCATCCCCAAGGCTTCCGCGGCATTGGCAACCATTGCGCCGATTGCCCCCAGGCCGATAACCCCCAGCTTCTTGCCGCGGATTTCGCTGCCGGCAAAGGCCTTTTTGCCTTTTTCAACCTCTTTCTCAATGTTTTCGCTGTCCCTGATGTCCTGTACCCAGTTGATGCCTCCCGCAATATCCCTAGCAGCCAGCAGCATACCGCAGATAACCAGCTCTTTAACACCGTTTGCATTGGCTCCGGGCGTATTAAAAACCACCACGCCCTCCGCCGTCAGACGCTCCAAAGGAATGTTGTTGACGCCGGCTCCTGCTCTTGCTATCGCCAAAAGCTTCCGATCAAAGACCGCTTCATGGAGGCTGCTGGAGCGCAGCAAAAGCCCCTGCGCCTGCTGCATTTCATCCACCAGCATATAATCGGCGTGAAACACGTCCATTCCCACTTTGGCAATCTTATCCAAGCAATATATTGTTTTCATTTCCTACCTCACGTGCCTTTCCTCAAATTCTCTCATAAAGGCAACCAATTTCTCCACTCCTTCCGTCGGCATGGCATTGTAAATGCTGGCCCGCATACCGCCGACGCTTCTGTGTCCCTTCAAATTGACAAAACCTCTCGTTTTTGCCTCTTTAATAAAGGCAGCATCCAGTTCCTCTTTATCGGTTACAAAGGTTACATTCATCAGGGAGCGATCCGCCTTGCGCACAGGTCCCCGAAAAAGCCTGCTCTCGTCCAAAAAATCGTACAAAATCGCCGCTTTCTTTTCGTTCACCGCCTGTATGCTCTGCAGTCCTCCCTGCTTTTGCAGCCAGGCAAACACCTTGCCGCAGATATAAATGCCGTAGGTATTGGGCGTATTATACATGGAATCGTTGTCCGCATGGGTTTTATAACGCAGCATCGTCGGCGTTCCCTCCAAGACCTCCTCTCGGATCAAATCCTCTCGAATGATGACGATGACCACGCCTGCCGGCCCGATATTTTTCTGGGCACCGCCATACAAAAGCCCGTACTTTGTCACGTCCATCGGCTCTGACAAAAAGCAGGAAGAGATGTCCGCCACCAAAGTCTTTCCCTTTGTATTCGGGAGAGTCTTGAATTTTGTCCCGTAAATGGTGTTATTCTCACAAATATGCACATAATCCGCCTTTTCGGCAATATCCAAATCACTGCAGTCCGGTATATAGGAAAAGGTTTCATCCGCACTGCTGGCAACAGCCCTCGCTTCGCCGTAGAGCTTTGCTTCCTGCCATGCCCGCTTCGCCCACTGTCCCGTGATGATATAATCCGCTACCCTGTTGCGCATCAGGTTCATGGGTACCATGGCAAACTGCTGGTGCGCGCCGCCTTGTAAAAACAATACCTTATAGTTGTCCGGTATCTGCATCAAGGCGCGCAGCCTTGACTGTGCATCTTCGATAATCGCTTCGTATTCTCCGGAACGGTGGCTCATTTCCATAACGGACATTCCCGTCCCCCTGTAATCCGTCATTTCCTGTGCGATTTCCTGCAGCACCTCCTTAGGCAACATCGCCGGTCCGGCACTAAAGTTAAATACTCTTCCCATATATACCTCTTTTCTCGTTCCCGCCAAGCTTATTTTTTGAGTTCCAAATCCTTCTCGTCAAATACATCCTGAATGGCAGCTCCCGGCGAAACCATCGGAAATACCTTGTCGTCAATGCCGATCAGGCACTCCACCAATACAGGCTCGTTCAAGGCAAGGGCTTCTTTTAAAATCGGCTCCAAATCCTCTTTCTTCTCCACCCGGTATGCCTTGGCACCCAAAGCCTGCGCCAATTTCACAAAATCCACCTTATCCTTCAGAATCGTAGCGGAATAACGCTTGCCGTAGAAGAGATTCTGCCACTGCCTCACCATACCGAGGACCTCATTGTTGATGACAAGCTGAACAATAGGAATGTTGTATCGGGTGGCGGTGGCAATCTCATTCATATTCATGCGGAAGCAGCCGTCTCCGGCAATGTTGATCACTTTCTTATCCTTACAGCCAAGCTTCGCTCCTAAAGCGGCTCCCAGGCCGTAGCCCATAGTTCCCAAACCGCCGGAGGTCAAGAGGGTTCTCGGCTTGCGATACTTGTAAAACTGCGCCGCCCACATCTGGTGCTGCCCTACCTCCGTTACGATAATATCATCATCTGCCGTCAGCTTATCCAGGGTTTCTATGATATACGGTCCCGTCAGCACATTTTTATTATAGGAAAGCGGATACATATCCTTCATCCGCTCGATGTGGTTCACCCACTCGTCATGTCTTAAAGGATCCAGCCTGGAGATCAGCTTTCGTAAAACCTCCTTCGCATCTCCCACCAGAGCCTTGTAAGCCTTTACATTCTTGTTGATTTCCGCAGCATCGATGTCGATATGCACAATTTTGGCATTTCTTGCAAATTTTGTGGATTTTCCGATAACACGATCGGAAAAACGTACGCCGATGGCAATCAGAAGGTCGCTTTCCGTAATGCCCAGGTTGCTGGTCTTGGTTCCGTGCATACCCACCATGCCGGTATAAAGCTCATGAGAACCGTCAAAAGCTCCCATTCCCTGCAAGGTATCCGCCACCGGTGCATGAATCTTATTGGCAAAGGCATTCACCTCATCCGCCGCATTGCCGGCAATACAGCCGCCGCCTACCAGGATATACGGCTTCTGGGACTTGCGGATTAACTGCAGCACCTCTTCCACATCCTCTTCCGTGTAAGCCGGCGCCACCTTTTCCGGCGCCTCGGGTGCCTTGTATTCATACTCAAAGCTATCTCCCGTCACATCCTTGGTAATGTCCACCAGCACCGGACCCGGACGTCCGCCTGCCGCAATCCGAAAGGCACGGCGAATGCAGTCTGCCAGCTTATTGCCGTCCTTTACAATAAAGTTGTACTTGGTAACCGGCATGGTTACGCCAAGGATATCCACCTCCTGGAAAGAATCTCTTCCCAGCAGTACATTTGCCACATTACAGGTAATGGCAACCATCGGAATACTGTCCATGTACGCGGTGGCAATCCCCGTCACCAGATTGGTGGCACCGGGACCGCTGGTTGCCAGACAAACGCCGATCTTACCCGTCGCTCTGGAATAACCGTCCGCCGCATGACTCGCCCCCTGCTCGTGACTGGTCAAAATATGTGTAATCTCATCGGAATGCTTATACAAAGCATCATATATATTCAAAATACTGCCGCCGGGATAGCCGAATACCGTATCTACCCCCTGCTCCTTTAAGCATTCTATTACTATTTCAGCACCTGTTTTTAACGCCATATCTTCTTCTCCCCTACTTGTTTTTATCATTCACCGAAGTGTGCCGTACAAAAATCCGTTGAAAGAGTAGCTCCCTTTGGTGCGCTCGTCACCAAAGAACGGTACCTTGCCAAGTATCCGCTTGCCGGATTGATTCTTGGCTTCCATTCCTTTCTTCTTCTTGCAAATTCCTCTTCACTGACCCTGGCCTGCAGAGAGTTGTTATTGATATCTATATCAATGATATCCCCCTCCTGCAAAAGAGCAATAGGTCCGCCCACAACCGCCTCCGGCGAAACATGTCCGATGGAAGCGCCGCGGCTTGCTCCCGAAAAACGTCCGTCCGTAATCAGCGCCACGGAGGTATCCAACCCCATACCGGCGATGGCGGAAGTCGGGTTCAGCATTTCACGCATGCCCGGACCTCCCTTCGGTCCCTCATAGCGGATAACCACTACATCTCCCGGCACAATCTTACCGCCCTTGATGGCAACAATGGCTTCATCCTCGCTGTCAAAGACTCTGGCGGGACCGGAATGTTTCAGCATGCTCTCCAGCACGGCAGAGCGCTTCACCACACATTTTTCCGGCGCAATATTGCCGCTTAATACGGCAATGCCGCCCGTTTCGGAATAAGGGTTTTCAATCGGGCGAATAACCCGGGTATCCAGATTCCTTGCATGCCGTATATTTTCACCTACGGTTTTGCCCGTTACCGTCATACAATCCAGGTGCAGCAAATCTTTCCCGGACAATTCCTTCATTACTGCGTAAATACCGCCCGCCTCATATAAATCTTCCATGTAAGTATGGCCTGCCGGAGCCAAGTGACAAAGATTCGGCGTTCGGGAGCTGACGGTATTGATCAGCTCCAAATCAAGGCTGATTCCTGCCTCATGGGCAATCGCCGGCAAATGCAGCATGGAGTTGGTGGAACAGCCCAACGCCATATCCATCGCCAGAGCATTCATAAAGGCTTTCTCCGTCATAATATCCCTCGGCCGGATATCTCTTTTGAGCATTTCCATAACGGCATAGCCTGCACGCTTCGCCAGACGAATACGCTCCGAATACACTGCCGGTATCGTTCCGTTTCCTTCCAGCCCCATACCCAGAACCTCCGTCAGACAGTTCATGGAATTGGCTGTATACATACCGGAACAGGAACCGCAGGTCGGGCAGACCTTTTTCTCGTAATCTTCCACATCCTCCTCTGTCATGGTTCCCGCCGCATAGGCCCCTACCGCTTCAAACATACCGGACAAGGAAGTCTTATTCCCCCTAACCCTGCCTGCCAACATAGGACCGCCGCTGACAAATACCGTAGGTACATTTACCCTTGCCGCCGCCATCAAAAGCCCCGGCACATTTTTATCACAGTTGGGTACCATAACCAGGGCATCGAACTGATGGGCAAGCGCCATACATTCCGTGGAATCGGCAATCAAATCTCTGCTGACCAAAGAATAGCGCATGCCCTCATGTCCCATGGCAATGCCGTCGCAAACCGCAATCGCCGGAAAGACCAGAGGCATGCCGCCGGCTTCCGCAACACCCATTTTCACCGCATCCACAATCTTATCAATATTGATGTGCCCCGGTACCACCTCGTTAAAGGAGCTTACGATGCCGATGAGGGGCTTTTGCATCTCTTCCGTTGTCATTCCTAGGGCTCGCAACAGAGAGCGGCTCGGCGCCTGCTGCATACCCGCTTTTATATTGTCACTTCTCATGTTTTTCCTCTTTACTTTTTTATTCTTATATCCTGCAAATGCGGGCAACAATCGCATCCCCCATCTGCCTTGTGGAGAGCCTTTTGCAGCCCTCGCTGTAAATATCCGCCGTTCTGTATCCCTCTTCCAGTACCTTGCCTACAGCCGCCTCCACCGCTTTGGCTTCCGCTTCCAATCCGAGGGAATAACGCAAAAGCATGGCTGCCGACAGAATGGTGGCTATGGGATTGGCTATGTCCTTACCCGCAATGTCCGGCGCGGAGCCGTGACTCGGTTCATATAAGCCGTGTCGGCTTTCGTTTAAGCTGGCGCTGCTTAACATTCCGATGGAGCCCGTCAGCATGCTTGCCTCGTCGGATAAAATATCGCCGAACATATTTTCCGTCAGGATAACGTCAAATTGCTGCGGACGCATCACCAGCTGCATGGCACAGTTATCCACCAGCATGTGCTCCAGCAGAACATCCGGATAAGACTGCGCCACTTCCTCCGTCACCTTCCTCCACAAACGGGAAGAATCCAGTACATTCGCCTTGTCCACACTGGTAACCTTCCGGTTTCTTTTTTCGGCAATCTCAAAGGCCTTATGGGCAATCCTGCGAATCTCATCCTCCGTATAGCTTAAGGTATCCGTCGCTTTCCATTTCCCTTCTGTTTGCTTCGTATGCCTTTCTCCGAAATACAGCCCTCCGGTCAGCTCCCGTACGATGACCATATCAAAGCCCTCGCCGATAATCTCCTCTTTCAGCGGACAGGCCCTCGCCAATTCTTTATATAAATACGCCGGTCTGATGTTGGCAAACAAGCCGAGCTCCTTGCGAATCTTCAAAAGCCCCGCCTCCGGTCTTAAATCCGGCGCCACAGCATACCAACGGGAATTTCCCACATCTCCGCCGACGGCTCCCAAAAGCACCGCCGCACTGTCCTTTGCAAGCTGCAAATTCTCTTCGGTCAGAGGCTCTCCGTACTTATCAATGGAGCAGCCGCCCATATCAATCTCTTGATAAGAAAAATGATGTCCGTACAACAACGCCGTATGGTCCAGAACCTTTTTCGCTTCCGCCACAATTTCCGGCCCGATTCCGTCCCCCGGAATCAAACAAATCTTTGCTTCCATAGATATCGCCTCCTGCCTCTTGTATTCACTAAGGGGTATAGCTCCCCCCATAATAATGAATGTTTCAATAATACTGTAAATTATCCTTTTTTTCAATATAAAGCGCCGCTTTTCAGCCCTCACCCTATGCTATTTTTCTATATCGGATATAACCGTGCCCAATTCATTTGTTTTTTTGTTGATTTTTATTTGCACGAAAAAAAAGCGCCTTGCAGGCTTATGCAGCCCGAAAGCGCTTCTTGGTTTTGTTATTTGGATACGGCATTTCCTGTCGCCATGGAACCGTCTATGCCCAGGGTATAGCCGTCCGGCGTGGTGGTATTTTTCCACATATTGCCGTTAACCGGATCCAGGTAATACCACTTTCCGCCCCACTCCTTCCAGCCGGTCGCCATGTAGGAGCTGTCCTCGAAATAGTACCACTCGCCTTTGATTTTTCTCCATGCACCGCGCACCAGCGTATTGTCCGGCAGTACATAATACCATTCGCCGGTCTGGCTCTGCCCCCAGGTGCCGAGATTGGCATTTTCATACCAGATGCGGTTTGCCTCTGCCATTTCTGCGGAAACATCAAACTTTCCGGATTCAAACCAGGCTCCCGCCATAGCCGGATTAGCCTTGTTGAGCGGTCTGACATGGAAGGAATAAGATCCCGCCTTCTGCAGCAGCTCCCGCAGGTTAATACCGGTATCCGTCGTTGTATGCACGCCGTCCAAAAGGGTCTGTCCTCTGAAAAGCTTCACTTCATAAGAACCCGCTCCCGTAGAGGCATTCCAGCTCAAAATGCCCTCCGGCGACATACTCCCCTCCGTAATCGGAGATACCTGATACTTCAAAGCCGGCAGCTTAATGGTCACAATCAAGTGGGTTCTGCCGTTCTCCGTCTTGGCACTGACATAAGATGCGCCGCTGATATTCAAATCGCTGGCTTTCTTTACATTAAACTCATAACCCTCTTCTGCGATTAGGGTCACTTCGTACTCCGGCACATCCTCCATGGTCCAGCTGAAGCCCTCGTTCTTTGCCTCATAGGAATCCACATGGTAGGTACTTGCCTGCGTGGAAACCTCAATGCTTTCCTGCCCGATTTTTGTATCTATCTCTATCTTGCCTTCCACCTTAAAATTTACGGTGCCGATCTTTTTATTCTTTTTGGTTGCCGCAAAGGCCGTTCCCGCCGCTGCCGCCGTCAGTGCCAGACACAGCATGGCACCCATCCAAAATTTTCTTCCCCTATTCACTTCTATATCCGTCCTTTCTTTAATAAAAGCCGTTTTATATTATTATACAGCATTTATAGTGTAAACAAAAAGTAAAAACAAGTCAATTAAAAAGACCTTACAAATCCGACCGCTCAAAAGCCAAATTTGTAAGGTTTTTGTTAAAACTTATTTTGCGACGCCCTGTACCCTGGACTCACGGATAATATTCACCTTGATGTGTCCCGGATACTGCATGTTCTCTTCTATCTTCTTTGCCATGTCATGAGCCATGATCACCATATCGTCATCGCTCACCTTCTCCGGCACAACCATGATACGCACTTCTCTACCCGCCTGGATAGCAAAGGACTTATCTACGCCCGTAAAGGAATTGGCAATCTCTTCCAGCTGCTTCAATCTCTGGGTATAAGCCTCTACCGTTTCCCTTCTTGCTCCCGGTCTTGCCGCCGAAATCGTATCCGCCGCCTGTACCAGACAGGCAATAATGCTCTCCGCTTCCACATCTCCGTGATGAGATTCTACAGAATTGATAACCACCGGATGCTCCTTGTACTTCCGGCATATCTCAATGCCCAACTGCACATGGGAGCCCTCCACCTCATGGTCTATGGCCTTGCCGATGTCATGCAAAAGACCCGCCCGCTTTGCCAGACGAATGTCCACGCCTACCTCCGCCGCCAAAAGCCCCGTCAAATGCGCCACTTCAATGGAATGACGCAGGGCATTTTGCCCGAAGCTGGTCCTAAACTTCATACGTCCCAAAAGCTTTACAATCTCCGGATGCACACCGTGAATGCCCAGTTCCAGAATCGCTTCCTCTCCTGCCGCCTTCATGACTGCTTCCACTTCCTTCTGGGACTTTTCAACCATCTCCTCAATACGGGCAGGATGGATGCGTCCGTCCAAAATCAACTTCTCCAATGCCACCCTTGCCACCTCACGGCGCACCGGGTCAAAACCGGACAATACCACCGCTTCCGGCGTATCGTCTATAATCAGCTCCACGCCCGTCATCTGCTCCAGCGTGCGGATATTTCTTCCCTCACGGCCGATGATACGTCCCTTCATTTCATCATTCGGCAAAGGTACGACCGTCACTGTGGTTTCCGCGGTATGATCCGCCGCACATCTTTGGATGGCGGTGGTGATGTACTCCTTCGCTTTCTTTTCCGCCTCTTCCTTAGCGGCATTCTCCAGCTCTTTGATAATCTTGGCGGTGTCGTGTTTTACTTCCTCCTCCACAGACTGCAAAAGCAACTCTTTCGCCTGCTCGCTTGTTAATCCGGATATCTTCTCCAGCTCCGCCACGCCCTGTTCATACAGGGAATCCAGCTCCTTGCTTCTTTGTGAGATTTTATCCTCCTTGTTTGCAATCGCCTCCTCTTTCTTCTCCAAGGCCTCCAGTTTCTTGTCTAAATTCTCTTCCTTCGCTAAAACCCTCTTCTCGTAACGTTGCAGTTCAGCCCTTCTCTCTTTCACTTCCTTGTCAAGCTCATTCTTTGTCCGCATGGACTCTTCTTTCGCTTCCAAGAGGGCCTCACGCTTCTTTGTTTCTGCTGCTTTTACGGCTTCCTCTATAATCTCTCTGGATTTCGTTTCTGCTGTTCCTATCTTCGCTTCATAAGATTTCTTACGATGCGCAATCGCCAACGTCCAAGTTAGAGGTGCCACAATCACCGCTGTAAGCAATGCTATGATATATGACACAAAAGCACCTCCGTTTTTCATATTTTGTATACCAGATACAACTTTATAATTTTAGCAAATTAAGGTATAAAATGCAAGCATATTACAAGGGTATAAAATTTTTCTAAAAAATAAATTTACTCCAAGCTTAATTGCCCCAGAATGGCGGCCTTATAATTCTCCACCGCCGTCAGCAGCTGCAGCTTTGCCGCCTCATGGGAAACACTGCTTTTTACGTAGGAAAGACCGGCGCCGATGTAGGCGCTTTCACTGAGCATACCCAATTCTTTGCTGCGCTGTGCACCTGCAAAACTTTGCTGCGCCGCCTCATAAGAAAGGGCTGCCGCTTCATAGGAGAGCTTTTCTTCCTGTATTTTGCCGTATAATTCTCCCATTTTGATTTTTACGCTGTTTTCCATCTGCGTTTCCCGCAATTCCGTCAGTTCGTTCGCATAGTCGGATACGCTTTTGCGGCTGTTGCGCAAGCTGACCAGCGCGGTGTTGTTGGATGTGGCTTTTTGGGTATCCGCCTCCAAATCAAGCTGCTGCAGATATGCCATATCCAGGTGCGGAATATCCGCAATGACAGGGCTGTCCGTCGCTTCCCAACCAAGGAGGGTTATTAAGGTAAGACGCAGCTTCTCCTTATGCAGCTGCAAATTCGACAGATTCGATTTTGCGCTTTGGCATTCCGTATGCGCCGCCAGAAGCTCTACGTTTGTGGCCATTCCCTGCTCATACAGGCTTTTTCTTGTCAAAAGGAGGGATTCTTGCAGGTGCAGCAGCTGAGCAAGCAGCTTTTCCTGCTCCTCCATATTCTTAAACTGTATCATCATGATTCTTGCGGCCGAAGCCAGCTGTTCCGTTGCCATACGCAAAGCCGCATTGTTCTTGCTGATCGGCTCCGCCAGGTTGTCCCGGGAGCGCTGCATTGCCGCCTTTGCCTTGTCCAGTCCGACGATTTGCCCGCTGTACAAGCCGATAAGGGGAACGGCACCTTCCGCCTTTGCCGTTTCCAGCAAGGCTTCCATATCTCTTCTCGCCGCCTCCAAATCCGCTATCCCCGTGTCCACCGAAGAAATTCCCTCTGCAAAAGAGCCCCAGGCTCTTTGCAGATCCGGATTGAAATTCTTAAGCAAATCATAGATTTCATCATATTCCAGAGTATTGTCCGTCAGCTTTGCCCAGGCTTCTTCACTGTATCCTCTCAGGCTCGCCTGACTCATGCCAAGCTGTGGAGGCTCCGCCACCTTTTCGACGGCGCCAAAAGCCGTCAAAGGACTTGCAAACGCAAGCCCCAGCGCCAGACACAGGGCCGTCAGTCTTTCATATGCCGTATGTTTCATTTCCTTACCTCTACTGTCCTGTACTTGCCAGACCGTTTACATTCCACTCATAAGCCTGCATTGCCGAAAACAAACCATACTCGGCACTCTGCCCGGTAAGAATCGCCAAGTCCTTTTGCCAAACCGCCTGCTGCAAAGCTTTGGCGCTCAGACTGCCTGCGGCATGCTTAGCCTGCGCCTGCGAAAGCTGCAGCTCCATCAAAACCGCGTTGCTTAGGGCGTAATCATAAACTTCCTTGGCCGCCAACACATTGGCATGAGCATTATTCAGCGAAATACCGATATTGGAGCGGGCACTTGCGATACTGTTTCGCAGCTCCTCCTTTGTATCTTCTCCAACGGCATTTTGCAGCTTCCTCTCATAAACCTGCAGGCTGTAATTGTTTTGCAGCGCCTTCTCCAAATCCTGCTGCGGCTGATAGCTGCTGATTTTTTCAAGATTCGGCTCCGGCAGGGCGCCGATTTCCGGCAAGGCTTCATAGCTCCAGCCCGTCATCACCTGCAGCTTCTTTTTGCTTGTTTCTTTTGCATTGGCAGTATTCAATATTTCCTGTTCACTTTTAAGCACCGCTTCCTGTGCCTGCAAAAGCTCCACCCGGGTGCCCATACCCAGCGAAAGGTTCAAGTCGGCACTCTCCGCTTCCGCCAGAGCAAACTCTTTTTGCAGCTTTGCCTTTTGCCACTCTATATCTCCCGTATAATAGGCAATCATATTGTTCTGGGCATTCCACACCAAGGTCATTGCCGTCATATCATGGTTCAACTTCATCAGCAGGGCGTCCTCCAGAGATTCGTCCGCACTTTTCAAAAGCTGGTCGGCTCTTGCCTTTGCCTGTGCATTTGCCATCAACACACTGATATAGGCAGGGCTGTCGGGATCAGGATCGCTCAAGCTTCCCATAATATCCGCCGCCGCTTTCTGATAATGCTCCTTGGCACTGGCATTGGTGCTGCCATAGTCTTTCCGAAACTGAATATAGGCTCCCTCGCTGTTTTTGACCGTGGCGTTATATTCCTCAATCAGCCCCTGCAGTTCCCCGTATTCCAAGGTATTGTCCCGCAGCCGCTCCCATTCCTCATTGCTTCTGGCAAAGGCGGGCGCCGCAAACAAAGACAGAGGCTGTACAGATACCAACACGCCGCTCAGCAAGGCAACACCGCATATTCTTCCGACATATTTATTCATTTTCCGTCTTTGGGTACTGCCTCTTCGTGCAGTACCCGCTCCTTTCTTTCCGTAAAGCCGTCCATTAGTCTACATCTTGCAAAGCATCTCCGTTTTCGCCTACCAGCTTCCTGCTCTTTTTGTCAATCATTTCATACAAGGTCGGCAAAAGCAGCAAGGATAAGAGGGTGGAAGCCAGCAGACCGCCCACGTTAACCAGGGCAAGTCCCTGCAGCGCCTCCGCATTATCTCCCCAGGCAAGTGCCATCGGGAGCATGGAGAGCATGGTGGTCAAGGTAGTCATCAAAATCGGACGCAGTCTGGAAACGCCCGCCTCCACCAAAGCCTCCCGCAAGGGTCTGCTTACCTTCAGCTGGTTTACGGTGTCTACATATAAGATACCGTTGTTTACCACCGTTCCCACCATCATCAGAAAGCCCAACATAGAAGGCATGCTGATTTTAACATTGAATAAAAACAGCAGTCCAAAAGCTCCGATTAAGGAAAACGGGATGGTAAACATCACCATAAAGGAAAATCTCGGCGATTCAAACTGTATGGCCATAACGATAAACACCAGGAAAATCGCCGTCAGCAAAGCACGCAGCAGATTCATCAGCTCTTCATTTGTACTCTGCTCATCAAAGTTCAGGGAGCGGCTGACTCCGTCCGGCAGGTCATAGGCATCCACATAGGCATATGCCATTGTCGCCGCCATACCTTCATAGCCTCTTGCCGCCTGTGCCGTAATGCTCACCTGATATTGCTTATTGACTCTGTCGATGGCTACCACGCTGTCTTTGAAGCGCACCTGAGCCAGCTCTCCCACCGACACCTGACTTCCCATCGGTGTGGTAATGAAAATGTCCTTCACCTGATTGACACTTTCATAGGCAGCCGCCGGATATTCCAGCTTCACCACAATATCGCTGCCCTCCTGGGTGTAACGCATAACCTCCGTTCCCCGCAGTATGCCGTTAATCGTTCCCGCCACCGCCGCAGGAGTCAGACCGTAAGCCTGGGCTTTAATCGGATCAATATCGATCGTCAGCAAAGGCGCTGCATTTTCCGCCGTGGAATGTACCTGCGTCAGATAAGGCTCATTCTGCAGCTTAGCCACCAGCTCATCCGCCGCTTTTTTTACCGTGTCGTAATCCACACCCTGCAGCGGTATCGTTACTGCAGTATTGCTGCTGCCTGTGCTTGTATCGCTTAATGCGCTGACCGTAATGCTGACGTCGCTGATTTTCTCGAAGCTTTCCTTCCATTTGTTGATGACTTCGCTTGTGCTCAGCCCTCTGTCTTTCTTTAAATATGCAGTGATATCAATCGCCGTATTGGCCTGCGGGCTCATGGTATCCTCGCCCCCGTAGCTTAAGAAATATTTTTCCACATCCAGCTCTTCCAGGATTTCATCATTAGTCAAGCCCTGTTTCCTCAGCTCATTAGCTTTTTCCAAGCCCTCGTTTGAAATAACAATAAGATTATTCCCCAGATTATACCTGATGTCATAGCTGCCTATAAAAGGTAATGCTGAATATGTTGCATCTGTCTGTATCTGCTCCATAGCTTTTTTATAAACATTAACCACATTTTGCT
>JBGZHY010000071.1:0-26494 GCA_041848045.1 Lachnospiraceae bacterium | reverse complement strand
GAACAAAAACTCCATTAAGATTATCGGTGACAATACGGATATGTATGCACAGGCCTATTTCGATTACGATTCCAAGAAATCCGGCGGTATTACCATGTCCCACCTGCGTTTCGGTAAGGATCCGATTAAATCCACCTACCTGATTCGCAAGGCGAACTTTGTAGCCTGTCACAATCCGGCTTATATTCGCAAATACAATATGGTGCAGGAGTTGGTGGACGGCGGTACTTTCCTGCTGAACTGCCCTTGGACGGCAGAAGAGCTGGACAAGCATCTTCCGGGACAGGTGAAGAAATATATTCATGACCATAAGATTCGCTTCTATATCATTGACGGTGTGAAAATCGGTATCGAAACCGGTATGGGCGCGACGCGTATCAATACGATTTTACAGTCCGCTTTCTTTAAGCTGGCCAACATCATTCCGCAGGCGGAAGCCATCGAGCTGATGAAGAAGGCGGCACAAAAGACCTACGGCAGCAAGGGCGAGGATGTTGTAAAGAAGAACTGGGCGGCTATTGATGCCGGTGCAGACAGAGCGATAGAGGTAAATGTTCCTGCTTCCTGGGCGAATGCCGAAGACGAAGGATTGGATTACAAGGTGGTAACAGAGGGAAGAGCAGATGTGGTGAAGTTTGTAAACACCGTACAGTCTTCCGTAAATGCACAGGAAGGCAACAATCTTCCGGTATCCGCTTTCGTCGATTATGTGAATGGTTCCACCCCGAGCGGTTCTTCCGCATATGAAAAGAGAGGTATTGCGGTAGATATTCCGGTTTGGAACAGTGATAATTGTATACAGTGCGGCTTCTGCGCTTACGTGTGTCCGCATGCGGTTATCAGAACCTTCGCTTTGACGGAGGATGAGGCAAACAAAGCGCCGGAAGGTATGGATATGCTTGCCATGAACGGTATGCCGGCATATAAGTTCGCCATTTCCGTATCCGCTTATGATTGTACGGGTTGCGGCTCCTGTGCCAATGTCTGTCCGGGAAAGAAGGGCGAGAAGGCGCTGACCATGCAGAATTTTGAGGCGAATGCAGGCAGACAGCAGTATTTTGATTATGCGGTAGAGCTTCCGGAAAAGCAGGAAGTGATTGCCAAGTTTAAAGAAACAACCGTAAAAGGCTCACAGTTTAAGAAGCCTTTACTGGAGTTCTCCGGCGCTTGTGCGGGTTGTGGAGAAACACCATATGCAAGACTGGTGACCCAGCTCTTCGGTGACAGAATGTATATTGCCAATGCGACAGGCTGTTCCTCCATCTGGGGTAACTCCTCACCGTCCACGCCATATACCGTCAATGCTCAGGGCAGAGGACCGGCTTGGTCAAACTCCCTGTTTGAGGACAATGCGGAGTTCGGCTACGGTATGCATCTTGCCAATATCGCGGTGAGAAAGGGACTGAAGGCAAAGGCGGAGGAACTGGCAGCGCAGACGGCTTCCGAAGAGCTGAAGGCGGCGGTTGCGGAGTATGTGGAAACCTACAATGTAGGCGCGACCAACGGAAGCGCAACGGACAAGCTTATAAAAGCTCTGGAGGCTGAGGGTTCCGCTCTTGCCGGGGAAATTCTGGAAGGAAAAGATTTCCTGTCCAAGAAGAGCCAGTGGATTTTCGGCGGTGACGGCTGGGCTTACGATATAGGCTTCGGCGGCCTTGACCACGTACTTGCCAGCGGCAAGGATGTGAATATTCTGGTGTTCGATACCGAGGTATATTCCAATACCGGCGGACAGTCCTCCAAGTCTACCAAGGTAGGTGCGGTGGCGCAGTTCGCGGCAGGCGGTAAGGACGTCAAGAAGAAGGATCTGGCAAGCATTGCCATGAGCTACGGTTATGTGTATGTGGCACAGATCGCCATGGGTGCAGATTATAATCAGACGGTAAAAGCCTTGACGGAAGCGGAAGCTTATCCCGGTCCATCCTTAATCATTGCGTATGCGCCTTGTATTGCGCACGGCATCAAGAAGGGTATGGGCAAGTCCATCACGGAGGAGAAGCTGGCTGTGGAGGCAGGCTACTGGCACAATTTCCGTTTCAATCCGGAAGCGGAGAACAAGTTCAGCCTGGATTCCAAGGCGCCGACAGGGGATTATCAGGAATTTTTAAAGGGAGAGGTTCGTTATGCATCTCTTGCACTGAAGAATCCGGAGAGAGCGGCGGAGCTTTTTGCCAAGAACGAAGCTTATGCGAAGGAAAGATTCAGCTATCTGGAGAAGCTGGTTACCCTGTACGCAAAATAAAGCATCAGATAAAGAAAAGGATGAGTGGAGATTTCCATTCATTCTTTTTTTGTTTCAAAATGTTTCAAAGACTACCGAGATGGGTAGGGCATCGGTAACAAGGATGTGCTATATTATAAAAAAGACTTTCAATAAAGGGATGAGGTCTTGATTTTGGAAAAATTACACTTTCGTACCATAGAAAATATATACATCATCGGCTATAATGGGGTATAATCGCCGAATTTTCAGGGTATACGCATCTGCCTGCCGGCTTAGTGCCCGACTTGAGATTTGTTGCAATCCGTGACCGGAGGGAGGAAGCAGAATGAAGGAAGAATTTGCTTATTTACGGCTTTGTTTACGGCATCGTTTGCTGTCGGTATTCCTGTCCTCGGCGGCGTATGTATATACTGCACAGCATCTGGGAGAAGAATATGCCAGAATAGTGCTGATAAGCTTTGGTATGTTAGGTGCCTGCCTGCTGACGGATTATCTGTATATTCGGGCATACAGAGAAAAAGGATTTTATTGGATTGTTGTTGTCATGGAGGTGCTGTCTTACGGTGCTTTTATGCTGATCAGCGGAGGCTTTAAAAGCTCTTATATGTGGTATTTCATATCCTGCCTGCCCTTGTTTATGCTGGAAAGCGAAAAGTTTCGCTTCATCTTCTTGGTGACACTTTGGTATCTTGTCTGTGCTGTTGTAGGCAGTTATCTGAATCCTATGGAGTATATGTTGGTCAATATTTTTGTGGGCATGATTGTGCTGGTCAGCAGTATGTATATTGTCAATATATATGTCAGAAGACAAAAGGAACATCAGCATTTTTTGATGCAGTTAAATCTTGAGCTGCAGCAGGAACGCGCTAAGGCGGAGTATGCCCTCAAATGCAGTACGGATATATATGATCTTTTTGACTTGATGGGGATTTCTCATCCGGATTATTTGCTGGAACATCTTTTGAATATGATAGAAAGAACCCTTGCGGTAAAAGGCTTTATTCTGGTTAAACTGGATGCGGGTTGCGGAATTGACAAGGTTTTGACCAAGGGGATTTCGGAAGAAGAAGCGGAAGCAATATCGGAAACCTTGTTTGCGTCAAGCTTTATCGGAGAGCTTAAGCAGCAGCGACACACGCAAAGGCTGCAGAGGGAGTACGCCGGAAACTGTTTTGAATTTTTGTATTTTGAGCGAAACGGTATCAATACGGGGGTTTTGATTCGGAAATGTACGGAAGCGGCGGAATATGCCAATGAGGATTTTTATATGCAGCTTTTGGCTGTGGTATTTTCTACCATGGAGGTCTATAAACAGCTGGAAACTTATATCAGCATGGAGGAAAAGAACCGCATCGCCGGAGAGATTCATGATACCATTATACAAAAAATGTTTGCCATTCTTTGCTCCTTGAAGGAATTGGAGCTTTTTGTACAGCAGGAGGAATCGCCATACATCAAAGAAAAATTATCCGCTATACAAACAGCCATGCAAAATACCATGTCTGAATTACGGGAAGCCATTTACGGTATTAAATTTGAAGAATCCAGAGGAGAGGGATTTATTGCAAAGATAGGCGCCTATCTGGAGGAGATAGGAAAGCTGAATAATGTGGAAATTGAGCAGGAAATGGAGCTCAAAGAGGAGGATTTGTTGCCGGTTCAAAAAACCGTTCTTTACCGGGTAGCTTGCGAGGCCTGCAACAATGCAATCCGGCATGGTTTGGCCACACATATCAGCTTAAGGATGAAAAAGGAGGAAGGATTTATTATCCTGCATATTGCGGATAACGGAAAGGGATTTGCTGCCGAAGATTTTGCAGAGAGCAAAGGAATGGGTATTGCCAATATGCAAAGACTGGCCATGTTGCTGGAAGGCAGGTTGACTATGAAAACAGATGGAGGAGCCAGTGTACTGCTGCAGCTCCCGTGCAAAAAGGAGGGGATATAAGATGATGCTGATTTTGGATGACCACCCCTTGGTTAGACAGGGCTTAGAAACAATAGTCAAGATGCATGACGCAGATAAAAAAATTGTACAGGCGGGCAGTGTGGAGGAGGCCAAAAGCGTTGTAGAGGAGATGGGGGTATCCGCCGCCTTCGTGGATCTCAACCTGGGAAAGGACTGCGGCTTTGAATTTGTACACTGGCTAAAGCAGGAGCATCGCTCGGTTAAGGTGTTTGTGATTACCTCTTCCTCCGGAAATATGGATTTTGCCAAGGCAAAAGAGCTGGAAGTGGATGCTTATGTGCTTAAGGATGCCTTTATTGATGAAATTGTATTCGGATTAAAGGTGGTGGAAAGGGGCGGCAAGTTTTACTCCGCCGCCTTGGTGGAGGAACAGGATAAGAGCTTTAGGGACAAATGCGTGCTGGATTGCCTGACCGACAGAGAAGCGGAGGTTTTATACGAGTTATCCAAAGGGTATTCCAACGGAGTCATAGCCGATAAGCTTTACATATCGGAGGGGACCGTGAAAAAGCATATCAGCAATATCCTGTCAAAGCTGGATCTTAAAAATCGGATGGAAGCCATTGTTTTTGTCAATAAGGACGGAGCTCTTTCGGAGGAGTTGAGAAAGCGTTTGCTTACGCCGGACAGACAGGAAAGGTCGTGATGAGAGATGAGAAGGAGGAAAAAGGCTGCAAATCTGCAAAAGTATATATTGGGGCTAGTAACAGGCTTTGTGTTTATTTTGCTGGGAACAGGATATGCCGCCTGGACGGACGGGTTGGGCATCATCAGTGAAGTGAAGACAGGAAGCTTTGATATGCGCTTTGATGAAGCGCAGGCCTGTCAGCTCAGCATTGTGGATGCACAGGATAAGGAGCTGGCATTTTTAGAGGCGGAAGTAAAGCTGCAGGGAGAGGATGCCAAACAGCTGGATATTGATTTCCGACAGGGGATTCCTTTGGATAAGCTTTTGGAAGGAAATATGCTTAAGATTTGTTTTCTGCTGAAAAATACGGAAGAAGGCGAGTCTGCTCTTCCCCTGTTAAAAAAGGCGGATTTTACGGAGGAAGCTTCCGAGCTGCATATGGAGGCGCAGGAGAGCTATCTGCATTATGATTCGCAGGTATATCTTTTGGAGCAGTCGCTTTATGAGGTGGATCTGTGTTTTGAGCAATACCCGTTTACGGAAGAAAAAGAGGGAAAACTTTATGCCGGTTTCTATCTGCGCCTGGACGAAGCTTCCCGGGAGAAGCTTTTGCATTTGCCGCAGCATTTTAGCATCAGTGAGGAAGAACTGGAACTCCTTACCCGCGAAGGGGAGGCCGGAGAGGATGAGGGTATAAGCGTGCGTTACCGCTGCCTTATCGATCTGCATCTGGATCAGTCCGGTGCCGGAGCGTTGTAGGGGGAAAGGAGGTATACGGCTTATGAAGAAGAGGACTTTACGAAGCAGCGGAATAGTATTTGTTTTGGCGGCGATATTGCTGCTTGGCTGTATCCATATTCTGGATGCGGCGGCATACTGGACGGATTTGCTGCGGATAGATGCCGCCGTGGAGTTTCATCATGCCGTAGAAGTGAATGTAATCGAAAAAGAAGAGCTTGAGGAGCAGGAGGAGATACCTGCAGAGATTGACATAGGATTATAGAAGATGAATATCCATAAAAAGAATAGGTATTATGCTGTTTGTTTGGTTTTACTTTGGACGCTTCCCTATATTCCGGCAATCAGACAGAGGATAGTCGCTTATTTTTGGGCAGAGCCCTTATACTGGCTCGGTATATTTGCTTTGATTTATGCGGTACTGCCACGTGTTTATGCGCCAAGGAAATTGTCCATGCGGGATGAAATCCTTGGCTGCGCTGTTTTTGGAGCATTTTTTTGTTTGGCGCTGCATTTTATTTTGGCGGTACTCTTAAAAAGGCTTAGAAGCAGTCCCTATGATTTGCGTCCTACAGGGATTGCCTTGAATATACTGCAGCTTGTTCCTATGCTGCTTGCCAGAGAGTATATACGGGAGTATGCCCTTGCCGCAGGAAAAGGATATCGTAAAAATATTCTGTGGCCCGCCTTGCTTTTCGGCATTTTGTTTGCCTGCTCGGACATCAGTTTTGCGGCGATAGGCGCTTTGCGGTCCGGAGAGGAGCTCTTTGTGTATGTGATGCAGGACATTGTTCCGGCACTGTTAAATTCTCTGCTGCTGACGCTTTTTGTCTTGTACGGCGGAGCGGGGGCTGCCTGTACCTACGCCTTGATTACTGCCTTGTTTATGCGGGTATTCCCTTTTTTGCCGGAGCTGGGTTGGTTTCTGGACAGCGTTTTGGGACTTCTTTTTCCTGTGCTCTTTGCCTTGTATATTCAGGAAAGATTCGGGACGGGAAGAGCTTTCATTTCCTCTTGGCAAAAGAAAGCGAATCTGCGGTTTTACCTTTGTCTTTCGGTAGTTATTTTATTTGCCTGGTTCAACGTGGGGGTATTTCCCCTCTATCCCAGGGTAGTGCTGACGGGAAGTATGCTTCCCCTGATTCGGGAGGGGGATATGGTGATTATCCGAAAGGCAAGGCAGGAAGCGGATATATATGGGCTGCAGGTCGGAGATATTATCAATTTTGACAGAGAAGATATCAATATCACACACAGAATCATTGAAATTAAAAAAGACGATGCAGGGAATCTTTCCTTTGTAACAAAGGGTGACAACAATACCGCAAAGGACTGGAGGGAGGTCAATCCGAATGAGATTAACGGCAGGATAGTGTATAGAGTGCCGTATTTGGGATTGCCGGCTTTTTGGATACAAAGCGGCAGAGAAATACCGGAAGGAGTGAGGGATGTTGAAGTGGAACAGGATACAAAAATGGAAGGCAGGGAATGAGAAGGCAAGGCCCTGTGCCGGGAATAAGCTGTGGCTCATCAGGATTACGGCGGGGTTAATATGTCTGCTTGCCGCTGCCGGACTTTTCTATTTCGTCAGGGGAAGGGAAATCAGCGTGGAACAGGAGCAGTATGCCTATCAGCTTCTGGCAGACTGCGGATATAAGGTTTATCTGCGGGAGAATACTCTGTTTGAAAGCAATCCTCTGGAAGAAGGCGGCAGTTATGCAAGCAGGCTGACGGATTATATTGAAGCCTCTTTTCTGGCAAAACTGCTGTTGAGTCGGGATTTTCCGGTGCAGCTGCAGTATACGCTGAAATCCGTACTTGTGGGAATGGAGAGCGGAGGCAGCGAAAAGCAGATATACAAAAAAGAATATCTCCTGGCTGAGCAGTCTTATACGGAAACAGGCAGGGACTTCGTTATAGAAGAAAAAGTCAATATCAAAGCGGAAGAATATGAAGCGACTGCGGCAGCTGCCGAAGAGGAGCTGGGTGCAAGGGTGGATACCTTGCTTTTTCTGGAATTTTCGGGAAGTATGAAAATTATGGAGGAGGACGGAAAAATCCGAGAAGAAGAATTTTCCCGGATTTTGCCCCTTACACTGCCATCCCGCTCCGCCCTGTATACGATTGAAAAGCCGGAAGCCCTGCAAAAGGCGGAGTCCGTCAAAAATTCGGTGACGATGCAAACGGGGGCGGAGGGGAAAATAGTGCTGCCTTTGCTTGTTTTGTTTATTCTTGCTCTCGGCGCTCTGGGGGCATCCTTCTATGGGCTGCGGGAGGCAAAGGACGGGGAGATATCGGATTTACAGGTGAAGAAGATGCTGAGAAAGTATGGAAGCCGTATGGTGGGTATTTATGGAGAGCCCGATATTGACGCAGGCCGCTCTCTTTATGTGACATCCATAGATGCGCTGATGCTGCTGGCGGATGAACTGCAAAAACCGGTGCATTATCGTGTGACAGAGGAGGGAGAGCAGCCGGATCATCGTTTTTATCTGTATGCCGGAAATTTTATATATGTTTATGTGCAAAAGGGATATACCCCGAAAGAGGTATAGAAGATAAACGAAAAATCCTCCAAAGAGTAGATGAAGGTGGGAAGACGGCTTGAAGGATGTTTTGTATAATACGTACAGAAACAAGAGATTTTCACCAAAGTTTATAAGGAGGATGAATATGAGAAGAACAGGAAGAAAAATGATTATCGGTGCTTTGCTGGCATTGTCCCTGATATTGACGGGAACAGGCTATGCATATTGGACAAGCAGTCTGAACATAGGCGTAAAGGCAACGACAGGCGATCTGGATGTGACCTTTGCAGACCTGGCGCTGATTGCACAGTATGGTGATGAAACCATGGGAGGCTGGTCCATCGTAGACGGTATCGGTGCCGACAGGGCGGTACTTGACAATTTCTTTGGAAGAGGAACGGAGTATAAAAAGATTGCCAAAGACGGAACCATTGATGCTTACTATGCAAGAGCAAAGGGCTATCATGAGGTAACTTTTGACGCGGTGCTTGTGGATGCCAAGGCATTGAAGAAGACGGTAGGTCCTTACAACGCGGGGAATACGAATGCCAGCGATACCATTCAGTTAAGCATCAATAAGATATATCCGGGCTACGCACAGGCCTTCAGAACGGATATTCTGAATGTAGGTACTCTGGCGGCAAAGCTTGGCAATATTTCCTTTGAAGTGAAAGAAGCAGAGGGCGTGACCAAAGAAATGCTGGGTATCGCGATGTATGTACATAATGAATTAAGACCGGAAGATCCGAAGAATGCTCCTGTATTTAAGCTTGCCGATGCATTGGGCTTATCAGCGGATGAGTATTTTACGGTGGGAGGCGTTGATTTCGTCAGATTGTCCGTATTGGAGAAGTTGGATCCGGCTAAGGTTAAGGCGGCGCTTACTTATAACACGATATTGACCAGTCCGGCTACCGAGAACAGAATGGATCTGTACATCGGCGTAGCGATGGATCCGGATAAGGAAGGTAAGTATACTACCGGTATCAGCACGGATCTTAAGGCGAACGATGATACGGCATCTCAGTTAAAGAGTGCTGAAGTAAACATCGACTTCATCTGGGATCAGTTCAATGCGGAATTGGATTCCGATAAGCCGAACATCTTAAAAGAGCAGAATGTAAAGTAAGGAAAAAACAGAAAGCATAAATCAACAGCCGGGGCAGAGTGCATACTGCTCCGGCTGTTTTACTGCGCAAATTAGCGGTGATATTCCTGAATCAGCGCCAGTACAAGGCGGGATACGTTCACCAAGTCCTTGACGAAAATATGTTCCTCCAAAGAATGGGCTTTGCGCTCTCCGATGCCTAAATTGACGGCGCGGATACCCTTTTGGTTGATAACATTGGTATCGGAGCCGCCGCCCGTAGCCTGGGTAAAGGATGGGATACCGATGCTTGCAAAGGCGGAAGATACACGCTGTACGATTTCATCCGACGGGTCTACCTTGAAAGAAGAGTACATCCGGCTGTGTTCCACCGCTACACTGCCTCCGAATTTGGCGGCAGCCTCCTCAAAGCAGGCAATCATATGAGCTGATTGGGCTTCCAGCTTCTCGTCTGTCAGGGAACGTGCTTCGGATGTCACATATACATCCTCCGCCACAATATTGGTTACGCTTCCGCCCTCGATTCTGCCGATATTGGCAGTGGTTTCATGGTCAATACGCAAAAGCTTCATTTTGGAAATGGCTTCCGCCGCAATGGAAATGGCGGAAATGCCTTCCTCCGGCGCTACACCTGCATGAGCGGCACGTCCTTTTACGTGGAAATTGATTTTATCCTGAGCAGGTCCCTGAATAATGATTTGTCCCGGGTCGCCGCCGCTGTCCAGCACAAAGGCATGTCTTGCGCCAAACTGCGCATAATCCAGTGCTTTTGCGCCATGCAGACCGCCTTCTTCAAAAACGGAGAAAGCAAGACCGATGTCGCCGTGAGGAATGTTTTGCTCCTTGATGACCCGCAGGGCTTCGATGATGGCGGCAATCCCCGCCTTGTCATCCGCTGCCAGAATTGTCGTACCGTCGCTGCGAATAACGCCGTCTGCAAGACTTGGCTTAATGCCTATGGCAGGAGAAACCGTATCCATGTGGCAACTGAAAATAACAGGCTCGCCCTTGCCGTCCCCCTTTAATTTGGCAATCAGGTTGCCGGTGTTGCTGCCGGTCTGTGCTGCCGTGTCGTCAATATGTACTTCCAGTCCCAGTGCTTCCAGCTCTTTGTACAAAAAGTCGGCGAAATCTTTTTCGGACTTGGTAGGGGAAGAAATCTGCACATATTTCATAAATTCTTCAACCAATCTTTTTTCTTGAATCATCATAAACTCCTTTCCGGTATGTGTCAAAAAGAGAGGGCGCTACTTTGCCCTCTCCCGATAAAACGCTTTGTTGCTGTCTGCAAGCCTATCTCATAAATGTGCCCGGTCCGATTGGCAGATTCAGTAAGTACCAAACAATCATCAGGCCCGTCCATGAGAGCAGGAAGAAGAAAGAGTACGGAATCATGGAAGAAATCAATGTACCGATACCTGTGTCCTCATCATATTTCTGTGCAAAGGTAACCACAACGGCAAAGTAGGTCATCAGCGGTGAAATGATATTCGTGGAAGAATCGCCGATTCTGTAAGCCAGCTGTGTAAATGCCGGTGAAATGCCTACCAGCATCAGCATAGGCACGAATACCGGAGCCATGATCGCCCATTTTGCAGATGCGGAACCGATAAAGAGGTTGATGAATGCAGATACCAGGATGAATGCGATCACCAAAGGAAGTCCCGTGAATCCGATACCCTTTAAGAGGTTTGCACCGCCTACTGCAAGCAGAATGCCCAGCTTGGAGTAAGTAAAGTAATTGATGAATTGTGAAGATACGAAGGCCAGCACCAGGAAACCGCCCATGGTTGCCATTGCCTTGCTCATACCCTTTACAACATCCTTATCGTCCTTCACCGTTCCGGAAGCTATACCGTATACAACGCCCGGAATCAGGAAGAAGAGGGCGATGGTAGGAACCAGACCGGTGTTGATGAAAGGAGTGATCGTCATTTCGCCTGTTTCTATGCCGTCTTCTAAAACCGGACTTCTGAGCCAGCCGTTTTGCGGAACCGTCAAAAATAACATAATGGCAATGAATACCAATAAAGAAATACCGGCTGCGTGCAAGCCCTTTTGCTCGTTCGGCTTGATGTCCATAGAGTCCACGGACTGCAGGCCTTTGTATTCGCCCAATCTCGGCTCAACAATTTTCTCCGTAACAAAGGTTCCCACAATGGTTAAAAGGAAGGTGGAGGCAAACATAAAGTAATAGTTTGCCGTAGCCAGGATCGTTGCATCGGAACCGCCGATTTTAATCGCCTCATTGGTAATGCCGGCAAGCAGCGGATCCAGTGTGCCCAGCAAAAGGTTCGCAGAGAAGCCTGCGGATACGCCGGCAAATGCTGCCGTTAAACCTGCTAAAGGATGTCTTTTGAAACTTAAAAATACAATGGCGCCCAGCGGAATCAGTACAACATAACCCGCATCGGAGGCAATATTGGACATAACGCCCATAAATACCACGGTTGCCGTAATCAGCCTTTTCGGCGTGCTCAATACGATTTTCTTGAGGGTGGCACTGATAAGTCCCGTTTCCTCCGCCACACCCACACCCAGCATGGCTACCAGTGTGGTTCCCAAAGGCGCATAGGTGGTAAAGTTCTTGGTTGCGGAGTCAAACATATAGCGCAGTCCAGCCGGATTCAGTAAAGAAATGGCGCTTACCATTACCTCCGTCTTCTCTCTGGCATCGTAGTAGCTTGTGCTGAGCTGTGCACGTGCCGCAAGCTCCGAAACCACGATAACAATCAAAGATAAGATCAGAAAGATAGTTACCGGGTGCGGAAGCTTGTTTCCGGTCTTTTCAATGAAGTTCAGAAAGCCATTGAAAAGCCCTTTTTTTGTTTGTGTTGCTTTTCCCTTCATACTGTTGAAGTCCTCCTGTTTCTATTTAAATTAGACGAAAATCATTATATATGAAAATGTAAAAAAATGAAAGTTTTTTTAATATAAAATTTATATTTTTTTTACTTTTGGGGAAATATACAAAATACAGATTATTTATGCTACAATGGGAAAGTATAGAAAAGAGGGCAGAGATATGTTGTTTGTGGTCTTGTTTTTTATTATGATTTCTTCGATTGTGATTTTTTTCCTGCGAAGAAACCTTAAAACGGTTCTGATGCTGGGACTGTGCTTGAGCCTGTTCGTGATGTTCATCGGCATCATCATTTTTCAGGCAAAGACCGGGGGCCTGAGTACCGAGCAGAAATTTTTTCTGTTTTTTGATATTCGGGTACAGCGGAAGTTGTCCTATCTGATTTTTCCCTTGACGAAGTTAGGCTATATGATTGCCGTCGGCAGAGCCTTGTTTCCGGGATTCTTCCTGATGTTGGCTTTGGAAGATTCAATGGTTTCACCGGCGGTTCGTACCAAACATAAGTATTTTGCAGTGCCGCTGCTGCCGCTTAGCAGTCTGATTTTGTATCATCCCCGTGTTTTCCTGGCTTTGGAAGCAAGGCACTGGGAACTGGCAATGATTATATTTACGGTTGTATGGATACAGATCTATCTGGCGGCGGCCATTATTCTTTTGCTGGTGGAATATAAGAGCATTACCATCCCCTATTGCAAAAGGCAGTTCCGTTACATTATGCTGTTTTTGTTTTGTATGGGGACGATGTACTGGCTGTATTTCCGGCAGGATCCGATACAGGTCTACAGGATGTACGCCGGTGAATACATGCGCTACGGCGGGCTGCTGTATTCCAATTTGCTGGGAGGCGATATTCGGTATTGGGTTTTGGTATCGGGTCTGACCACGGTTTTCGGCATCTTCGGTTTTTATAATCTGGGCTCTTACTCCGGTATGGAATATGAGGAAACCAAGGGAGATATCCAGATACAAAAGAAAATGGATATGGCAAGCAAAAGCCTTTCCGTATTTGTCCACGGAATGAAGAACCAGCTTTTGGCCAGCAAGATTATTCTGGCAAAGCTTTCCGCAGAGCTGAACAAGGAGGAAGCGGATAAGGAAGCGGCACTGGCACATCTGGCGCTGCTGGAAGAGATGAATAAAAGCATCATCAACCGAATGGATAATATTTATAAAAGCATCCGCACCAAGCAGATGACACTGATGCCGGTTTCGGCTAAGGAAATTTTGGAAAAAAGTATGGAGATGCTGTATAATAAGTACCCGGATGCCGAGCTTGTCGTGACGGGGGCGGATGAAGATGAAATTTTGGCGGATACGGTGCATCTTTGCGAGGCGCTGTACAATATTCTGATCAATGCCTATGAAAATATGGCGGCAGCGGACAAGGAGGAGAAGAAGATTTTTCTCTGTCTGCGTAAGGATCGCCTGTATATCACCTTTGAAATCAGAGATACGGGCAGCGGCATGAGCAGGAAGCTGCAAAAGAAGATATTTGAGCCTTTTTACACCAGCAAAAACACCAATACCAACTGGGGCTTGGGTTTGTATTACGTCAGGCAGATTGTGAAGAACCATTACGGTATTTTAAAGCTGGAAAGCAAAGAGGGAGAAGGGACAAGCTTTTTCGTTTCCATACCCAAGTACGGGAGGATAGTATGATAAAGGTCTTAATTGCCGAGGATTTTGATATTCTGCGGAATCATTTAAAGGAAGAACTGGAAAAGGATCCGGAAATAGAGGTTATCGGTATGGCGGCATCCGGCAAGGAAATCGTCAAATTGGCAACGGAGCTTTCGGCGGATATTATTTTGATGGATATCGAGATGGAGCATATATATGCGGGTATCCATGCGACGGCGAGCATTCATGACATAAAGCCGCAGCAGAAAATCATTTACCTGACCATCCATGAAACCGATGAAATGATCATCAAAGCCATGGGCAGCGGGGCGGTGGACTATATCATTAAGGACAGCCCTGCGCCCTTGATTATCGAGCACATCAAAAATGCGTATCTGGACAAGCCTTTGATGCAGGCACGTATACAAAATGTTATTATGCAGGAGTACAAACGTCTGCAGCTGTCCGAGCGCAGTCTTTTGTTCTTTATCAGCAATGTTTCCACCCTGACCAAGGCGGAGAGAGAGCTGGTAAAGTTGTTGCTGGAGGATAAAAAAATCAAGGAGATAGCCGAAATACGCTGCGTGGAGCAGATTACGGTCAAAACCCAAATCAAGAGTCTGCTGCGAAAATTCGGCTGCACCCGAACCAAGGAAATTGTATCAATGATTAAGGAATTGAATTTATATCATTTGTTTTAGGAGAGAGAAGATGAAAACAGTATTGAAAAACGGGCTTATATTGCTGGATAATCGATTCCGGCACGCACATATTCTGGTGGAGGAGGGCATAATCAGCGCCATCAGTCACAGGCTTGCGGATTTTTCCGAAGCGGAAGAAGAAGTGGATTTAAAAGGAAAGCGCCTGGTTCCGGGCTTTGTGGATATCCATACCCACGGTGCGGTGGGGGTAGACGTCAATGCAGCCAGGGCGGAGGATTATGAAAAGGTCTGCCGCTTTTTTGCGAGTCAGGGAACCACTTCATGGCTGTGTTCCATTTTAACGGATACGGTGGAGCAGACCCTGTGGTGCATCGAAGAATATAAGAAATGGGAGAAGCTTGAGCATAGGGGAGCCAATATTGCCGGCATTCATTTGGAAGGACCTTTTTTGGCGCCGCAGTATAAGGGTGCCATGCCGGAGGAGCTTTTACAGGTGGGCAATTCCGTATTGGCCAGGGAATACCAGGAAAAAGCGGCGGGGAAAATTCGCTACATGACCCTTTCGCCGGAGGTGAAGGGCAATTTAAAGATGATACCGCGTCTGAGGAAGATGGGGATACAGGTTGCCATCGGTCATTCCGGTGCCGATTACGATACCGCCAATGCCGCTATTGACAAGGGCGCGCGGGCGGCGACCCATACGGGCAATGCCATGCGTCTTCTGCACCAGCATGAGCCTGCCATCTGGGGCTCCGTGCTGGAATCGGACGAGGTGTACTGCGAAATGATTTGTGACGGCAGACATTTGCATCCGGGAACGGTGCGCCTGATTATCAAAACCAAGGGTCTGGACAAGGTGGTGGCGGTGACGGATTCCATCATGGCGGCAGGTCTGCCGGACGGGCAGTATAAGCTGGGGGTCAATGACGTTATCGTAAAGGACGGGGATGCCAGGCTGATTCTGAACAACAACCGTGCAGGCTCTACCCTGACGATGATACAGGCTTTTCGGAATGTTTTATCTTTTACCGGAAGACCGGTGGAAGAAATCATCGATATGTTTACGAAAAATCCTGCCAAGCTGATCGGTATCTATGATAAAGTGGGTGATATCCGGGTGGGCAAACGGGCGGATTTTGTGCTGCTGGAGGAGGACAACACCCTGGCGGCTACCTTTATCGGCGGAAAGAAATATCAATAATATCTATAAATAAAAAGTTTTATAGATATTATCAATTATACTTTTTCTTCGTTTTGGTGTATAAGGAATGAAGTCGGTGCCCTCCATATTTTGTAGGGGAGGCGATAATCGGCAATATAACTTGTAGATGTGCAAAATGGAGGAAATGTAATGAAGAAATCTATCATAAGCATAGCGGTTTTGGCGCTTTCCTGTACGGCTCTTTTATCTGCCTGCGGACAGACGGCAACGACCCAGACCACGGCTGCGGAAACAACGGCGGCAAGTACGGCTGCGGAAGCGACAGCGGCAAGCAGCGAGGCGGCAGCTACGACTACGGAAAGCACGGCTGCCACAGTGGAAGCGGTGGACAAGAGAAAGGTATATGTAGGAGCAGACTGGGTGAAGTCCGTGATTGACGGTGAGCAGGAGGAATCTGCCGATTATGTGATTTTGGAAGCGGCATGGGGTGAAATTGCCGACGATAAGGATTATACCCAGGGGCATATCCCGGGAGCGCTGCATATGAATACGGATTCCGTGGAGTCCGAGGAATTTTGGAACTACAGAAGCGCAGAGGAAGTGGAGAAGCTGCTGAAGGAATACGGCATTACCAAGGATACCACGGTGATTACCTACGGCAATACGCCGGAGATTGCGGCGGACGACAGAGTAGCTGTACTTTTGCTGTGGGCAGGCGTAGAGAATGTAAAGAACTTAAGCGGCGGACTGGATGCATGGAAGAAGGCCGGTTATGAGCTGGAAACCAAGATTAACGAGCCGGTGGCAACGGAAAAGGATTTCGGCACCAGCATTCCGGCACATCCGGAGTATGTGCTGAGCATAGACGAAGTGAAGGAAAGACTGGCAAATGAGGAAGGCTTCCGACTTGTCAGCATTCGCTCCAAGAAAGAATTTTTGGGAGAAACCTCCGGTTACAGTTATATTGACAGAGCAGGCGAGCCTCTGGGGGCAATCTGGGGTCATGATACGGACGATAAGTCCTACAACAATGCAGACGGCACCATTGTAGGTTTGGATACCCTGAATAAGTATTTGGCGGAGTACGGTGCTTCCACGGATGACAATGATTTGGCATTCTACTGCGGTACGGGCTGGAGAGCCTGTGTTCCTTTCTTAATCGGATATGAGAACGGTTTGGACAATGTGTATCTGTATGACGGCGGCTGGTATCAGTGGCAGATGGATCCGGAGAATCCGGTGCAGTTGGGCGAGCCGGGCAGTGCGGATTATCAGGAAGTGAAAGTATCCGACTTAAGCACGGATAAGGCGGCGAAGTAATCAGAATTTACGGAAAAGAGTTTCGGCGGCGGAACTCTTTTCTTTTATAGACGGAAGGAAAAGTTTGATGAAAAGAGTATTGGGGATGCTGCTGAGCGGCATGCTGTACCTGCTGCAGTTTTTGTTTTGCGCAGGGATGTATGCTATACGGCATTTTACAAAAAGCAAAATGGGAATGGCAAGATATATGGTTTATTTTAATAAGCGTCTGGAATCCTTTGTCCGTTTGCCGATTTCCCTGCGCTCGCTTTTGATTTTGCTGTTTATTCTTTTGCTGACTGCGGCTGTATACCTGCTGCGGCGAATAGGGAAGTCTTATCATTCTCGGGAATATATACCGGATAAGGTTCTGACGGCATTTTATATCTTTTTCGGATGCTTCTGGATTGTCCTGCAAAATACCAAAAGCTATAAGGACTATTACGCCCTCGCCATTTTGCTGCTGGCGGCATTTTTGGTACAGATCCTGCGTTTGTGTAAGATAGAATGGGGGAAAAATGGAAAAGAAAAATAAAAAGCTCCTGTTTTTTGTTCTGCTGGTTCTGCTTTTGTTTGCACTCAACCATTACTTTAAGCTGTGGCGTTACTTAAGCGTGGAAGAGCTTTCCGGGATGAAGCATTTGGTAAAAGAAAACTTCCTCCTGGCAAGCCTGATTTATATCGGTGCAACGGTGGCGGGCAGCGTTTTGCTGGCTTTGCCGGGGGTAAGTTTTGCCATTGCCGCGGGTATTCTGTTCGGCGCTTTTTGGGGAACGATTTTGTGCACCCTTGCCGCGGGTCTTGGGGCTATGATTTCCTTTGTGGCAGGGCGCTATTTTTTACAGGATAAGATTAAGCCTATGGCGATGAAGAACCCTTATCTGCGCAAGTATCTGTTTGAGGATATGAAAAAGAATGAAATCTACATCCTGATGCTGACCCGCCTGGTGCCTTTGTTTCCCTTTAATTTGCAGAATTTTGCCTATGGCGTAACGGATATGCGTTTTACGACATATTCTTTCTTTACCTTTATTTTTATTTTGCCGGGTACGGCAATGTACACTGTCGGCACGGCAGGCTTTGTGGATGCAGGCAATCGGGTTTTATATATCGGTATTTCCCTTGCTTTGGCGTTTGTGGTATTTACCTGCGCCTTTTTCTTTAAGAAATATGTGGTGGAAAAGGAGATGGGGAGTGGAGAAGCACTGTGATTTTACCAAATGCATACACTGTAAAAAATGCACCAGACACTGTTCTTTTCTGAGCAAGTATGACATCAGCATCGGTGATATGGATAAGCTGCGTAAGCTGGCCTACCACTGTTTTTTATGCGGGGAATGTACACGGGTTTGCCCGAAGGATATCGACGGAAGGCAGATTATTTTAGACCTGCGCAAAGAGGAAATCGGCAGGGGAAGGTACGGCTTAAAGCAAAAGGGCTATGGCGGACTTTTGTTGGAGAAAAAAAATTATCTGTTTCAGAACTACCGGAAGGGAAGAAGCAGGAGCCTGCTGTTTCCGGGTTGTAATTTTCCCTCTTTCTTTCCGAAGACTACCGCCCTTGTTGCGAAGCTGCTGAAAGAAAAGGCGGATATCGATACGGTGTACGATTGCTGCGGCAAGCCGATTGCGGAGCTGGGGCTTGTCAAGGAGGAAGAGAATATTTTGGGAAGAATCCGCGGAAAGCTTAAGGAGCGGGGTGTGACGGAACTGGTGCTGCTTTGTCCGAATTGCTTTTATCATTTCGGGGACAGGCTGGGGGTGCGTATCACCAGCATTTATGAAAAGTTGAGAGAGCTGGGACTGGGGAAGGTTTTGCAGGAGCAGGCGCCGATTTACCTGCCTTGTCCGGACAGGGAAAATAAAATCTGGGTAGAATATGTACGCCCTTATCTGCCTGCGGAGCCGGACTATGTAAAGGATGTGCAGTGCTGCGGTCTGGGGGGCTGCGCCATCGTCAAGGAAAGGCAGCTTGCATTGGATATGCCGAAGCATTTGCAGGAGAAGTATCCGGGGGCGGTGCATACCTACTGCGGCACCTGTGCCGGAAATTTCCACAGGCAGGGCTGTGTGCAGGTATCCCATTTTCTGCCTTTAATTCTGGAAAGCCGTGAGGAGCCGGATGGGAAACATTCTTGGATGAACCGGGTGAAGACCAAGTTTTTATAGAGGATAAGGAAAATGAAAAAAGCAGTGATTTTATTTACCAAGGCGCCGCTTCCCGGGCACAGCAAAACGAGGCTTATGCCTTATTGGAAGGCGGAGCAGGCGGCGGCTTTGCAGCTGGCTCTTTTGAAAGACGCGGCGGCAGAGCTTGGAAAATTAAAAAAAAAACACGGATGTGTTTATCTATTATGCGCTGCAGGAGGCTGTACCGGAGAAGACGCAAAAAAGACTGCTGACCCGCATTTTCGGCGAAAATGCTTTTTACAGACCCCAGGAGGGCAAAGGTCTGGGCGAGAGGATGCATCTTGCCATAGATGCCGTGCTGGACGCGGGATACGGTGCCTGTGTGCTGTGCGGCAGCGACATTCCGCAGTTGTGTGTCGCCGATATGACGGAGGCTTTTGTCAAGCTTAAGACTGCGGATGTGATCTTCGGGCCTACGGTGGACGGGGGATACTACCTGGTGGGTATGCGAAAAAAACAAAAAGATATCTTGAAAATACGGCAATACAGTACACCCTCGGTTTTGGCACAAACCTTAAAAAAGGCGGAGAAGAGGAAGCTGCGTACCGACTTTGTCACCACCCGCAGGGATTTGGATACCAAAGAGGATATACAGGCATACAGACAATACTTAAGACGGAATAAGTGTTTTATGGACAGTTACACGGGGCGTTTTTTGCTGCGCAGCCTGAGTATTGCGGTGATTATCCCTACTTACAATGAAGAAAAAACCGTTCTTGCTCTGCAAAAGCAGCTGCGTCCTTTGCTGGGGAAGTGCGAGATTATTTTTGTGGACGGGGGCAGTACGGATGCCACCACTTCGTATATCCACAAGGATTTTACCCTGTTGCATGCGCCAAAAGGCAGAAATCACCAGATGAATACGGGCGCTTTGCACACGGAGGCAGATGTTCTTTTTTTCCTACACTGTGACAGCAGCCTGCCGCCCAAGCCCCTGGAGCAGATACGTATGCTGATGGCTACGCACAGAGCGGCCTGCTTCGGCATCGCTTTTAAAAGCCTTGACCCTTTGATGTTTATCTGCCGCTATATCAGCAATCATCGGGTATTTGACAGGCGGGTGATGTTCGGGGACCAGGGTATTTTTGTGGAGCGGGAGCTTTTCTTTGCAGTGGGTATGTTTCCGGATTTGCCGATTATGGAGGATTATCAGTTCAGCTTAAGCTTAAAGGCCAGAGGGGAGCGTTTCGGGATGACGCCCTACCGCATCTGTACCAGTGCCAGGCGCTTTCAGGGGGGCTATTACCGCAAGCTGAAGCTGATGTGGAAAATGAATCGCCTGCGCAAAATGTATCGGGACGGAGTTGCCATTGAAAAAATTGCGCGTTTATATAAGGATATCAGGTAAGCAAGATGAACTATGGAACAATGATAGAAAAACTGGTCGGCAGTGCGGCGTACAGAAAGGCGCTCCATCTTCCCGAAGAGCCTGTGGAGGACTATGTGTTTTTGGCAAGGGGTGAGTATAATATCAATCTCTCCTTTCGTCATCCCGTTTCGGGACAGGCTCTGATTTTGCGCATCAACACCGCTTCCCAGATGCATCTGGAAAAGCAGGTGACTTACGAGGCGAATGCCCTGGAGCTTTTGCAGGATACGGGGCGGGTGCCGAAGGTGTATTATGTGGATGACAGCAAGCGCTTTCTGGATAAAGGTATTCTGGTGATGGAGCACTTGCCGGGAGTACCTTTGGTATACGAGCAGGATTTGCTGCGGGCGGCGCCGATTCTGGCGGATATTCACAGTCAGCCCCTTCCGAAGGAGCATGGCTTAATTCAGGCGGAGGGAGGAACTTCCTTCATATTGGAGGAGTGTTTGCGGATGTTCGGGATATATGCGAGCAGTCCTCTTGCCGACGGCAAGGTGCGGATGAGAATAGAAAGGCTGCTTGAACGGGGACATTTTCTGGCGCCCGCTTTGGAGGGCTGCAAAGCTTTGTACCGCTGCCTGATCAATACGGAGCTTAATGCAAGCAATTTTTTGCTTTCGGCGGAGAGGGATTATCTCATCGACTGGGAAAAGCCGGTTTACGGTCTACCGGCACAGGATTTGGGACATTTTCTGGCGCCGACCACCACCTTCTGGAAAACGGACAGTATTTTAAATGTCGAGCAGTGTCGATCCTTTATGGAAGCCTATATGCAGGCGGTGTCGGGACGTTTTGACAGCAGGGGCATAGAAGAGGCAAGCAAGGTGTTTGTAAAGCTTAATTGTCTGCGGGGGCTGACCTGGTGTGCCATGGCTTGGGTGGAATACCGAAATGAGGAGAAGGAAATCCGGAACGAAAGTACCCGAAAGAAATTGGACGCTTATTTACATCCTGATTTTTTGGCTTTGGTGGAAGAATATTTCACATAAAATTTATAAATATAAAAAATCTATAAATAAAAATGGGGATAGAAATAATCAATTAGAAAAGTCTTGTTGCATATGATAAAATAACGAAACGTAAGCACAAAAAAAGAATGACATTTGGAGGGTTTTACTGATGAGAAAAATGAATAAGCTGGTACTTACAGGTATCATCATGGCGGCTATGGCACTTTCCACAGCCTGCGGTGCGGCGGCAAGCTCCACAAGCACGACGGCGGTAGCGGCGGCGGCAAGCTCCACAAGCACGACGGCGGCAGCGGCGGGAAGCACGGCGACGGCAATCAAGACCATGGCAGGTGCAGACTTGCAGGCTATCGAAGATGACAAGGACAAGAAGGAAACGGTTTTGGTGGTGGATGTCAGAAGTCCGGAGGAGTACAAAGCAGGACATGTAACCTATGCCATCAATGTGCCGATTGATACCTTCAAGGAGAATTATACGAAGCTTGAAGCATGGAAGAATAAGCCTGTGATTTTGTACTGCAATTCCGGCAAGAAGTCCGGTGAAGCTGCCCAGATTCTCGTGGACAACGGCTATACGGATGTGACGAATGCGGACGGCGTAAAGCAGTATGAATATAAGCTTGTTACCTACGGAAATATTTTTGCAAGCGAGCTGTTTGCACAAAAAGACAGCGCCTTCATTGTAGACGTCAGAGAGGCGAAGGACTATGATGCGGCGCATTTTGCCAATGCGGTAAATGTAAGCGTGGATGATTTGAGCAAGCTGGACAGCCTTCTGCCGGCAGAAAAGGATACGCTGATCATCACACACTGCTATTCCGGCAACCGTTCCGCAAAGGCTGCGGCATACATTGTCGAGAAGGGCTATACCAATGTATGGAACACCTTGGACGGAAGTAAGGAAGTAGAGTATACCTTTAACTAAAAAATAAAAAGATGGACGGCGAAAAGCTTGCCCATCTTTTTGCTTGGAGAGGAGAAAATATTGGACAGCAAAAAAAAGCTTATGGAAAAAGCTGATTTTAATCCTGATTTTGCTGCTTTGCGCGGCGGCCTACTTTTTGATTCCGAGCGTTCGTTCCCTGACGAACCGCATTGTCGGGATGTTTGCCTCCGGAGATTTTACGGTGGTCAAAGAGTTTGTAGCTTCCTACGGCGTATATGCCGCCATCGTATCCTTCCTTTTGATGGTTCTACAGTCTGTTGCGGCACCTTTGCCTGCATTTTTGTTGACCTTTGCCAATGCCAATCTCTTCGGCTGGTGGCAGGGGGCGATTCTGTCCTGGTCCAGCGCCATGGCGGGAGCGGCGCTTTGCTTTTACATTGCGCGTATACTTGGCAGGGATGTGGCGGAGAAGCTGACAAGCAAGTCCGGTCTGCAAAATATAGATGAATTTTTTGAGAAGCATGGAAGAATGAGCGTTTTGATTGCCAGACTTTTGCCTTTCGTATCCTTTGATATCGTCAGCTATGCGGCGGGTCTGACTTCCATGTCTTTTAAAAGCTTTTTTATTGCAACGGGTATCGGACAGTTGCCGGCAACCATCGTTTATTCTTATGTGGGGGGATTTTTAACCGGCGGTGCCAAATGGATGGTAAGCGGTCTTTTGATTTTGTTCGGCTTATCTTTCCTAGTAGTATTGGCCAAGCAGGTCTACACGGAAAAAATGAAGAAAAAACAAAAGAAAGTACAGGAGTAAGCAAATGAAGAAAAGAATATTGGCATGGCTTGCCATAGGAAGCCTTTTATTAAGCGCCTGTTCCGCAGCGCAGCAGCAGACGACGACAACAGCGGCGGCGACACAGGCAAGCACGGTGCAGGAAAGCACTGCTGCAGCGGAGAGCACAGAAAAAGCACAGACGGAAGCGGCGGATCAGGACGGCTTTGCGGCTTTGGTGGAGCAGGCAAAGGGCACGGAAGTGCATTTTTACGGCTGGGGAGGAGATGATAAGTTAAATACCTGGCTGGATACCTATTTTGCCCCTCGTTTGAAGGAAAAGTACGATATCACTCTGGTGCGGGTGCCTATGGGCATAGACGAGATTTTAAGCCAGTTGTCCGGAGAGCTTGCGGCAGGCAAGAAAGACGGCGATATTGACATGATTTGGATCAATGGCGAGAATTTTAAGACTGCCAAGGAAAACAATATGCTGTTCGGACCTTTTGCCGAAGAACTGCCGAATTTTAAGCAATACATCGACGGAGAAGAGGCGGAAGTACGTTATGACTTTGCTTATCCGATTGAGGGTTATGAGGCGCCTTACGGAAAGGCACAGTTTGTTTTGTACAATGACAGCGCCATTACACCGGAGGCTCCTGCCAATACGGCGGAACTTTTGGAGTTTGCCAAAAAATATAAGGGCAAGGTAAGCTATCCGGCTCTGCCCGATTTTACAGGCTCCGCCTTTGTCAGAAATGTTATTTATGATATCGTGGGACATGAGCAGTTTGCGGACATGCCGGCGGATAAGGAAACCGTAAAGGCGGCAATCGAACCGGCTTTGGCGTACCTGCGCGAGTTGAATCCGTATCTGTGGAACGAGGGAAAGAGTTTTCCGGATTCCGCACCGACGGTACAGAATATGTTTGCGGACGGCGAACTGGTTATGGGTATGTCCTATGCGGCCTTCGGCGTAGCGGCAAATATTGAAAACGGTACTTTCAGCGAAACAACCAGAACCTTCCAGTTTGATAAGGGAACCATCGGCAATACCAATTACATTGCGATTGCGGTTAATTCCGGCAACACGGCGGGAGCACAGGTGGCTATCAATGAGATGATGTCGCCGGAGGTGCAGGCGGATCGCTATAAAGTGCTGCGCACCATCCCGATTGTGGATTACCGTAAATTGGATACGGAGCAAAAGGCGGCCTTTGATACCGTCGATATCGGACAGGGTGTAATTTCCCAAGACGAGCTTTTATCCAAGCGTTTGCCGGAAATGCCGGCGGCACTTGTGCCGATTATCGAAGAGATTTGGGCGGAAGAAGTGCTGGGAAAATAAAATGAAGCGTTTGACACCATATATGTTGTTGGTGCCGCAGCTGCTTGTGGGAAGTATATTTTTGACAGGAATCATAATCGGAATTACACAGAGCTTGGGTGTAATTCCGGTTTTTGGTTTATATAAACCTACCTTGCTGTATTACCGAGAAATTTTGCAAAGACCGGAAACCTTACAGGGTATGCTGTACAGTATAAAAATTGCCGCTCTGTCCGCCTTTTTATCCGTTCTGCTGGGAGTATTTCTCTGTTATCTGCTCATCGGTCTGAAAAAGGACAGGGGATTTATGCTGCATTTGAGCAAGGTGCCGATTCTGGTTCCGCATGTTATTGTGGCGCTGATGTTTATTCACTTGATTTCACAAAACGGTCTGCTGGCAAGGATTTGCTTTCAGCTTGGTTTCATTAAAGAGCAGGCGCAGTTCCCTCTCTGGGTGTACGATGCGGGCGGCAAAGGGGTTATTTTGGCATATCTTTGGAAAGAGGTGCCCTTTGTCATTTACTTTGTGATTGCGCTGATGTCTTCCATCAGCACAAAGCTGGGAGAAGCGGCGCGCAACCTGGGAGCGACGCAGCTGCGGGCTTTTTGCAAGGTGACGCTGCCGCTGTGTTTTGACAGCATTTTGAGCGCCTTTATTATTTTATTCACCTATGCTTTAGGGGCTTATGAGCTGCCCCTTTTAATGGGGGCTACTTTGCCCAGGGCGCTGCCGATTATGACCTATCTGGAATTTCAGAAGCCCGATTTGCGCCTGCGGCCTTATGCCATGGCGTATAACGGTATCCTGATATTGCTGTCGGCTGCTGCCGCATTCTTATATTTTATATTATTGTATAAAAAAGCAAAGGAGTACAGGGGATGAAAAGAAAGTTTGCGCAGAATCTTGTCCTGTGGCTGTTTGCCTTTGCGGTGATTTTTCCTTTGCTGACTTTGTTAATCTGGGCTTTTACGGAGCGCTATGCCTGGCCGAATATTTTGCCGAAGCATTTTTCTTTACGGGCTTTGGAAAGCACTTTGATTAAAAGCAAGGATTTACTGCGAACCTTTGCTTTAAGTATTTTGATTTCTTCCGTGACGGCGTTTTTATCCGTATGTATAGCCCTTTTAAGCGCCCGTGCCTTTGCCTTTTATGAATTTAAGGGGAAGAAATGGATTGCCTTTTTAATGCTGGCGCCCTTTTTGGTGCCGACTACGGTGTTCGCCATGGGCATACAAATTGTGTTCCTGCGCATCGGCCTGGGAGGAAATGTCGTCGGGGTTATTCTGTGTCATCTGATTTATTCTCTGCCCTACGCCAATCGCCTTTTGGAGGAGGGAACCAGGGCGCTGGGAAAGGGGCTGGAAGAACAGGCCAGATTATTCGGTTGTTCGGCATGGCATGCTTTTTTTGCCGTCAGTCTGCCCAATTTGCTACCGAGCATTGTTTCCGCTTTTACCATGTCTTATATCATTTCCGTCAGCCAGTATTTTTTGACTCTTTTAATCGGCGGCGGAAACATCAAAACCTTTGCCGTGGTGATGGTACCCTATATGCAAAGCGGAGAGCGGAATTTTGCGGGCATTTATGCTTTGATTTTCCTGTGCGTTACGGTAGGCGTGTTTTTCCTGTTTGAAGCATTGGCCGCTGCCTGGAGCAAGGGGATACGGACGGAATATTTTAACGGATAAGAGGTATTGGGAAAAATGGATTTGGAAATCAGTCATTTGCACTTGTCCTTAGGGGGCAATGCCATTTTAAAGGATGTAAGTTTATACGTGGAGGACGGTGCATTTATATCCATTCTGGGAAAGAGCGGCTGCGGGAAAAGCAGTCTGCTCAAATGTATCGCCGGTCTGCTGGAAACGACCGGCGGCAGCATCAAAATGCAGGGAAGGGATATTACGGGGCTTTTGCCGGAAAAGCGGCAGACCGTCATTGTGTTCCAAGATTTGCGTCTGTTCCCCCACATGAATGTGGAGCAGAATATTACGTTTTCCATGGCTTTGCGGGGAATGAAAAAGGAGCAGATGAAAAAAGAAGCGGCGCTTTTACTGGAGCAGGTACAGCTACCCGGCTTTGAGAAGCGGCGGATTTCTTCTCTTTCCGGCGGACAAATGCAAAGGGTGGCGCTTGCCAGAGCTCTGGGGGCAAACCCGCATATCCTGCTGCTGGACGAGCCG
>JBGZHY010000070.1:0-49252 GCA_041848045.1 Lachnospiraceae bacterium | reverse complement strand
CCGTAGTGCCTGTCGATCATCCTTTGTATCCACACATCTACCGGAAAAGCGGCGATGCGGTGGTAGGCAAACAGCATAACGCAATTAGCCACCTTCTCCCCCACTCCCTTAAATTCCATCAGCTTTTTTCGCAGCTGATCATCCGGCAAAGCTGCCATCGCCTCTAAATCGTATCCTCCCCTTGCGACCTGCAAAGCGCTTTCCTTAACGTAAGCCGCCCGGTATCCCAGAGCGCAGGCCCGCAAATCCGCCAAATCCGCTGCTGCCAATGCTTCGGCTGTAGGAAAAGCATACTGCCTGTCACCGATGGCTTTTCCGAAACGCCTCGCCAAGTTCTCAATACAGCTCTGAATGGCAGGTATGGTTTTTCTTTGGGAGATGATAAAGGAAATCAGCATCTCCCACTTGTCCTGGCGCAAAATGCGAATGCCTTTGGCGTACTCCGCCGCACTGCGTAAAAACACATCCTCCCGGGGAATAGCCTGCACGAAGGGGGCGTAATCCGTATCCAAGTCAAAATACCCTTTCCAAAATTGCTCAAAATCTTTTGAACTGCAATCAAAATCATATACCCTTTGGCGGTTTCCGCCCTTAGAAATCTCCTGCTCCCTGATCCGCAAATGCCGGGCACCCGCCGTCAATGCATATTCGTTTTCGCCGCAACGGTAAAAACGAAAAACCTGCCCGCTGTCCGCAATCTTCGAGATAGAAAAATCAAGTTCCGATACCCTATACATATATCCCTTCTCCAAGCCGCTTTTCTTACAGCGTCCTCACCTGAATCCCGTTGATTTCCACCCCGTCATCCGCGGCAATCACCAGACATTTCCTTCCGTCCACCACCTTGCTTTCCACAAGATGGGCATATTCCGTTTCCACTTTGATGCTGATACCCGGTCTTTTCATCTCCAGCTTTTTGCTGTCTGCAATATTCTTTGCCAAAACCTCCGTATCCGCCTCCTCATTCCTTTCATAACGCTCAATACAGGCACTGTCCGCTCCTGACTCTTCCAAAACCTTCAGCATATCCGCCTTTTGCAGACGCAGCGGCTCTTCGCTTTCATCGTGCTCCTGCAGCATACGCGTCAGGTTTTCATACACCCGGGTAAGCACCTCCACATTTAAATCCTCGCCTGCCGCCTGCTGCAGGGATGACAATACGCTCTCCTTCTGCTTTCCTGCGCTTAACGGCGCCTTAGCGTCGAACATCTCCGCAATAAAATCCGGCATCAGCTCATCGCTCTTCTTGCTGTAATATAAAACCCCGTGAATATCCGTGCTCCTGTCCCGAAAGCGCGGGAATAAAAAAGCCTGCATAGGGGCGTCCACAATCCAATCCCTGATTCTGTTTTCAATGCTGTTTTTGACTGCATTATAGCCCAGCCCCGCTTTGCTCAACTTCACCGGGCAAATGCTGCACAAAAGTCCGTGATACACTTCCTCGCCGCCGTCCTCCAGCAACTGCCTGTCGCTTGTTTTTCCCGGTATATCATATACCAAATCAATCAAAATAATGAAATAATTTTCCGGATAGTCGTAGGAAGAGATGACCTTTTGAAAAAACTGCTCCAACAAAGCATCATCTTCCAAGGCGCTTTGCCGCAGTCTGTATAGAAAATCTCCGGCACCGCCCTCCTCTGCTGCCGAGCCCTTGACATCCAGGCTAAGCAGATTTCTGCCGGGAACACCGGATAAGCTTTTCCTGAAAATTTCCTCATACTTGAAAGCGTCCTCCTCAGCCAAGGCATAAAAGGCGTCTTTCTGTACGCATTTAATCGCCTTTTCTCCGTCCACGTAACAGCCGACAATCCTGGTAATCAGATTGCTGTCCTTTTTAAATTGTTTCCTGATTTCTGCAATTTCCGCCGCATTCATAAACTCTTAGCGCTCCTCCAGCTGATATATAATCGCGTTGATGACGGCGGCACAGATATTGCTGCCGCCTTTCCGCCCTCTTGCCACAATGGCGGGCACCTTGGTTTTTAAAATCAGCTCCTTGGATTCCACCACATTGACAAAGCCCACCGGCACGGCAACGATGAAATCCGGCACAAAGCTGCCCTCCTCTATCATCTCATACAGGCGGATCAGGGCTGTGGGGGCATTTCCTACGGCGCAAATCACCTTGTACTCCGGATGACTCTTCTTCCACGCCGCCGCCTTTTCCATGGAAATCGCCGCACGGGTCAGCCCCCGCTCCTTTGCCTCCCGCACCACATCCGCATCCGCAATAAAGTTTTTCACTTCCGCTCCCAGCTTGGCCAGCACCGTTTTATTGATGCCCGCCATCGCCATACCCGTATCCGTTACAATCATAACCTTATCTGCAAATAAAGCAAAGGCTCTGGGCAGCGCATCCTGATGAAACACCAGATTATCCTGATAATCAAAATCTGCCGCCGTATGGATACAGCGCTTCAGCACCTTCAGCTCCTCCTTGCCGTATGCCTGCAGTACCTCTTTGCGCATTTCGCTTTCAATGATTTCCATGCTTCTTTGTTCAATCAAGGCAGGCTCTACAATTTCTATATTTTCCAGCATACTCGCTCCATCCTTACAATCCGATAATTCTGTAAATTTCTTGCATATCCACATGACGGCGAATCAAATCCGCCAGTTTGTCGTATTCCCTTTCGATATAACTCGCCCTGTCCGGCGGTCTGTCCAGGCTTAGTCCCTTCTCTGCGGCAATGCCCTGCAAAAGCTCATGACAAAAAACCTCATTGTCGAATAAACCGTGCAGGTAAGTGCCGAATACATTGCCCCTCTCATTCATCAGTCCGTCATAAAGTCCGCCTCCCAGGCTGTATATCCATTCCGCTCCTCCGAGTGCTTCGGTTTTTCCCATGTGGATTTCATAGCCCTCTACTTGTTCCGGAGAAATGCCTGCCAGCAAACCTCTTTTTCGACAAAACACCGCCTTTGTCTGTACGCTTCTTTTCTCTCTGGCAAAGGTGGTTTTTGCCGGCAGCAGTTTCATACCCTCGATATGCAAGCCCGATTCTACGCCGTAGGGATCCTCCAGACTCTGTCCCAGCATCTGGTAGCCGCCGCAGATGCCGATCAGCGCCCTGCCGGCGGCGGCATGCTTTTGTATCAATGCTTCTATACCGTTTTGACGAATATGCAGCAAATCCCTGCCGGTATTTTTGGTTCCCGGCAAAATCACCAGATCCGGGCTGCCGAAATCCCTCGCCTCCCGTACGTAACGAAGGCTGATTCCCGCAAAACGGGAAAAAGGATCAAAGTCCGTAAAATTGGAAATATGGGGTAAATGCACCACCGCAATATCCAGGACTCCCGCCTTTGTATCTCCGTATAATCTGCCGCTTAAGCTGTCCTCATCCGCCACATCTATTTTTGCCATGGGCACCGCCCCCAAAACCTTCTTTCCCAGTCTGCTCTCTATCATCCGCAAACCCGGCTCCAGAATCCGCACATCTCCCCGAAATTTGTTGATGAGCAGACCCCGGATACGCGCCTTTTCCCGCTCTTCCAAAAGCTCCACCGTACCGTACAGAGAAGCAAAAACGCCGCCCCTGTCAATATCTCCCACCAAAATGGCATTACAGTCTATTATATCAGCCAGACCCATATTTACTATATCATTTTCCTTAAGATTGATCTCTGCCGGAGAGCCTGCTCCCTCTACGATACAAACCTCATACTCCTTAGCCAAAGCCTCATAGGCGGCCTTGATATGCGGGATATACTCCTTCTTCCTGGCAAAGTATTCCTTTGCCGTCATATTGCCTACGGCTTTGCCCTTTATAATCACCTGGGAACCTGTATCCGAATTGGGTTTTAGCAAAATCGGATTCATATACACGCTGGGTTTAATGCCCGCCGCTTCCGCCTGCATGGCCTGGGCACGCCCGATTTCGTGCCCTTCCTGCGTGATATAGGAATTTAAAGCCATATTCTGGGACTTAAAGGGGCATACCTTGTAGCCGTCTTGCTTTAACACCCGCAAAATCCCCGCCGTAATAAAACTCTTGCCCGCATTGGAGCTTGTCCCCAAAACCATCATTGCTTTCATGAAAAATACTCCCTGATTGCCGCAATCAACACCCTATTCTCTTCGTGCGTACGAATGGCGCTTCGATAATAACCCCCGCCCAGCCCCCTGAAATTGTCGCAGGAACGCAGTAGTATATTTCGGGCAAGCAGCGCCTGCGCAAGGCTCTTCTCCGGCTTCTCCTCTGCCTTAAACAATAAGAAATTGGCATCCGTATCATACACCTGCAGACCCAAAGCTCGCAGCGCTTCCTGCATATAGGGGCGCTCTGCGGCAAGAAGCCTGCGGTTTTTCTCCCGTACCCCTTCGTACAACTCCGACAAAAGCGGCAGGATTCCGGCGGAAAGACTGTTTAAGTGCCAGGCCGGCGTAAGCGCCTCCAGATTTTCTATCCAGTCCTCCCGCCCCGTCAAAGCATAACCTAAGCGCAGCCCCGGTATGGCAAAAAGCTTCGTAAAAGAGCGCAAAACCACAAGCTGCCGGTAACGGTGAATCCGGGGAATACTGCCTCCCGCATCTTCCTGGCAAAAGTCCATAAAACATTCATCCAGTATCAAGACCTTTTTCTGCCGCTCGCAAAGTTGCATGATACGATGCAAAAGCCCCCCCTCCGTCAGCTTCCCCGTCGGATTGTTGGGACTGCATAAAAAAAATACATCCACATCCTGCAAAAAGGAAAAAATATCTTCTTTCACACACATATCCTGTCTGTCCAAAGGATAATATACAATCTCTGCCTGCCTGTAAGGGGCAAAAGCCTTCTCATATTCCGCAAAACCCGGCGCCGTTACCAGCACACGAAGCTTTTTTCCGCCTGCAGCAAGCATTGCCGCCAGCTTATAAATCACATCAGCCGCACCGTTTCCCAAATAGATGTGCTTAGCCTCCACCCCATGTATCTTTCCTACCGGGGCGCAAAGCTTTTCCCTGTCTGTTGAGGGGTAGTGCTGAAGCTCCTCTATACCCGCTCGAATACGGTTTTGCAGGCTTTCCTCCGGACCGAAGGGACTGATATTGGCGGAAAAATCCAGGAGCTCCTTCGGGGCAACGCCCTTTGATGCGGCAATATCCAACACCCGTCCGCCATGCAGCTTATCGCTTTCCTTCATGCTCCCCCTCCGCTTTTCTGTATTCATGGGAAAAATGTTTATCGTAGAGCTTGGATAGGGCATATTCATCCCCCAAAAAGTTGCCCACCACCGTTAAAGCCGTTTTTTCAATACCGGCTTCCTTCACCAGCGCCGCTATATTGTCCAAGGTTCCCCGCAGGATCTTCTGCTCCTCCCAGGAAGCCTTGTATACAACGGCAGCCGGCGTTTCCGGAGGATAAGCGGTCTGCAATCTTTTACTTAATTCCTCTATTTTTCCGATGCTTAAAAAAATAGCCATACTGGCGCCGTGCCGTGCCAAAGCTTCTATGCTTTCTTTTTCCGGCACCGGCGTCCTGCCCTCCATACGGGTCAAAATCAGGGTCTGGCTTACGCCCGGCAGGGTATATTCCTTTTGCAGTGCCGCAGCGGCAGCCAAAAAGGAGCTGATGCCCGGCACCACCTCATAGGAAATCCCCCTTGCATCCAAGGCATCCATCTGCTCCCGTATAGCGCCGTAAAGGGAAGGATCGCCCGTATGCACCCTCGCTACGGTCTGTCCGGCTCGAACCGCCTCCGTCATCAGATCCAGAACCTCTCCCAGATGCAGCTTAGCCGAATTGTAAATCTTTGCTCCCGCCTTGGCATCCCGAAGCACTTCGGGGTTGACCAAAGAACCGGCATATATAATGAGATCCGCTTCGTCAATCAGTCGTTTTCCCTTGATGCTGATGAGCTCCGGGTCGCCGGGCCCCGCACCGATGAAATATACCCCCCTCTTCTTATCCCTGTTTTCCTTCATTCCTTTTTTCATACCTTTCTATGCCGTAATAAATCATCAAACTAAGGCCCAGGTAAAACCAGGTTGTGGGATTGCTGAACCATGTCGTAAAAAAAGACAGCAGAAAATATAATAAAATCTGCGCATAAATCAAATAAAAAATGGGATTTTTCACCTTGGCATTCTCCAGCCGAAAAGCCAAATAGCCCAAAAGTCCGCACAAAAGCACGATGCCCGGAATACCGAAATCATAATAGGCATCATAAATCAGCGTCAGGGTCGTCAATTCCGTCTTTGTCACAAAAAGCGGAAAGCTCAGCATATCCGCCAGCACAAATTTCAAACCCGTAAAGGCAAATACCGGAAAGAGCATCTTCAAGCCCCAGCTGTGCTCGGTCAGATTTTCCACCATGGCATTAAAATTATCATAATTATTTGCCACATAAATATAAGGTTGGCTGATAAAAATCGGAAAATTCCCTTTCATCTCAAAAATACCGTTTAAATAAGCGATATCGTGACTGCGTGCCACCGTCAGCAGCACATATATCGGCAAGATACAGGCAAAGGCAGGCAGCAAAAGCAGCAGGGAAACATTTCTTTTTAAGGCCAGAAAGGTCACCGCCGCCACCAACACCGCAAACATAAACTGAAATCGGGAAACCAGCAAAATCGGAATCAACAGCGCCACCGCCACAGAAAGCAAAACCGCACAGTCCCGCAACTGCAAACGCAGTCCCCGCAGCTTGCCAAGCAGTAGAGAAAAGGAGGGCTTCTCTCCCTCTCTCAGGCAAAAACGCGGGTCGGACAAAAAATAAATCAGCCCCATCGCCGGCACCAAAACGCAGGATACCGTAAAATAATGCAGACCTGAAATATGAAAATAGGAATAAGCATGGGGTACTCCATACACAAAGAGGGGTACATAACCCAGCAGACTCGCCTCTATCATAAAGGCAAGCAGAGAAATAAGGCACAACAAACAGACGGCAGCCGAGAGTCCCTTTCTGCCCTTTTCGGATAAGGCAAAGTCCTCTTCTGCGGCATTTTTAAGCGCCTTCCCGTGACGGTACATCCCGTATTCATAGGCGTAGTAAAAAGACAGCACCGCAAGGGCAAAGCAAAGCCAAGTCCGCGTATCCCAGTCTTTTTGCAAAAACGAAAGCTTGAGAGCGGAAATGCCCTGCCCGCCGACAAAGCTTAAGAGGAAAATCCCCCGCAGCTGTACCTTTTTTCCCGATTGTTTATACTCTTGATAATATAAATATCCGGCTGACAAAATGAAAACAAAACCGGATAAGCTATACATACTTACCCGGCTAAGTCCCAAGCTTGTCAGCACTGCAATCATGTATACTAACATACTTCCTTCAGATAATTTCTGACTTCCTCCTCTGTGGCAAAGGAAAGCGCTTTTTCGGCAATATGCAGCGCCTCCTCCCTTGTATACGCCAAAATCCGCTTCCTGGTTTTTAAAATGGAAGCGGCGCTCATGGAAAATTCATCCAGACCCCAGGCTAAAAGCAAAGGCAACATCAGCTCATCCGCCGCCGCCTCGCCGCACATCCCCACCGGAATACCTTCCTTCACGGCTGCCTGAATAATGGTTTTAATGCTCCGCAGCACCGCCGGGTGATAGGTGGAATACAGGTAGGATACCTTGCTGTTGCCGCGATCCACCGCCATGGTGTACTGGGTCAAATCATTGGTTCCGATGCTGAAAAAGTCCGCTTCTTTTGCTAGAATATCCGCAATCAACGAAGCTGCCGCCGTTTCCATCATCACGCCGACCTTCATGTCCTTGCGATAGGCGAGCCCTTCTTCATCCAGTTCCTTATATAGCCCCGCAATCAGGTCCTTCACCTTGCGCAACTCCTCCACGCAGCTTACCAGGGGAATCATGATACGGATATCCCCGTAGACGCCGGCACGCAGCAGAGCCCTAAGCTGGGGCCTGTATAAATCCTCGTATCTGTCCAGGCACAGGCGAACGGCGCGATAGCCCAAAAACGGATTTTCATCTTTTTCAATGCCAAGGTACGGAATTTCCTTATCTCCTCCGATGTCCAGGGTACGAATAATCACCGGCTTACCCTGCATCAGGACAGCCACCTTCTTATAGGCTTCAAACTGCTCCTCCTCACTCGGCACATTGCTTCTGTCCATAAACAAAAACTCCGTTCTGAAGAGCCCGATACCCTCCGCATCGTATTCCAGCGCCTTTTGTGCATCCTCCGGATTGCCGATATTGGCGGCAAGCTCCACACGCAGTCCGTCCTTTGTCCTGCTTTCTTTTCCTTTATAGCTTTCCAGCTCCTTTTTCTGCTGCCGAAAAGCCTCCCTCTGCTGCTCAAAATCCTGCAAAATCCCTGCTTCCGGATTGATATGCACCTCTCCCGCATCTCCGTTAAAGCAAAGTAAATCTCCATCGGCAATCTTTTCCAGAGCCCCTTTACAAGCCACCACAGCCGGTATCTCCAAAGCCCTTGCCAAAATGGCGGAATGGGATGTCCTGCCTCCAAGCTCTGTAACGATGCCCTGTACGGCTTCCGGATTCAAGCCCGAAGTCATGGAAGGTGTTAAGTCCTCCGCCACCAGCACGCTGCCCGCAGGCAAGGCGGATATATCAAGGGTACTTATGCCCAGCAAATTCCGAATCAGGCGCAGCTTAATGTCATGCATATCCGTCGCCCTCTGCTGCATCAGCTCATCATCCATGGAGGCAAACATCCCGGCATATAAGTCACAGACGCTTTCCACCGCAAACTCGGCATTCACGGACTCGGCTTTGATTATCTTTGCAATCTCATCAATCAGGGCAGGGTCGGACATCAGGAGTATGTGCCCTTCCAAAATACTCGCTTCCTTTTCACCTACTCTGTCTGCCAAAATCCCCGCCATACGGGCAGTTTCTTCCTTTGTCTTGTCAAGAATCTCCAAAAAACGCTTCTCTTCCGCTTTTGCACATGTCACATTCCGCTTCACAAACTCCGGTTTTATTTCACGAATCACCACTGCCTTGCCGATACCTATACCGCTTGATGCCCCCGTACCGAATACTGCCATTACGACCTCCCTATTCTCCGAAACCGCTCTCTATCAAACTGACAATCGCCTCCAGTGCCTCTTTCTCATCTCTTCCCACACACTCAATTTCGATTTCATCTCCGCACTTTACGCAAGCGCCCAGCACACTCAACACACTTTTGGCATTGGATCTTGTGTTGTCAAAAACAATAAATATTTTCGACTCAAAACGCAGTGCCTCTTTGCACAGATTGCCTGCCGGCCGCAAATGCAAGCCGCTTGGATTCCCTACCTTCACCGTTTGTTTAACCATACCAATACTCCTTATTCAGATTTCTACTGTGTCTGCGCGGGCGCCGACTCTTCCGGAGCTCGGGCCGTGTCGGAAGCAGAACTGCTTGCCGCAGTGCTTTGCGTACTCGTCTGACTCTCGCTTCCCGCCTGTGTATCGCTCTCCTCGCTCTCCTCATTCTCCTGCGTTTCCGTTTCCGCTTCGTTCTCATCGTATACAATCAATTCAAACGGCGTGTAGGAATCCAGCGCCAGACCCTCTGCCAAGCTGAAACTTAAGCTGCCGGTGTGCGTCCCCTTGGACAAATGGGTATAGTCAATCTTTGCCCCCAAGGTTCTTGCGCTGATTTGCGCAAGTTCCTCCTCCACACCTGATATAAGCACGGTCACTCTTTCCGGGCTGATTCTGTAGGAGTAGCCGTACGTATGCCCTACCTGTTCAATGTCATCCAAGGTCAAGGTAAAGGACTTCTTATGCAGAGCCTCTACTTTCAGGGTGACCGTGATTTGCGAATTGCCGCTGACCTCTACATTGTCCGGCAAAAATTCCGCCACATCCAAGCTTATGGTCTTATCTGCCGTTGCATTATTCAAATTCAACACGCTGGCAGGAATTTCTACAGTGCTTAAATTATTCAAATCCTGCGGCAAACCGATGACGGAAATGGATTTTGTGGAACTTTCCGCCCCCATAAAGCGATAACCGTTTGCCACCTCTCCCCCTACGTCAAATTTCAGAAGCAGAGCCTTTCCCTTCAGCATGCTCACCGTATATTGAATATCTCCGTTGTCAAAGTACACACTGCTGTCGTCGATACTGATTTTATTGCCGTTGGCGTCATAAAATACCGGTTTGGTCACGCCGGACAAGTCTTCTCCCGCCCCCGTCACGTCCACCTCCACACCCACGGAGGAAATCCGTCCGATAACGGATACCGGGCCGTTTACATAAACACTTTCCGGATCCAGGCTGATGCTTCCCACACTGTAGCCGCTGGCAGGCTCCCCTTTGGTGCTGGTGCTGAGTTTAAACTCTTTCCGCTGAATATCCTCCGTAGATACCGTCATCACCCCCGGACGCGCCACCGGCGTTCCGATAAACAAGGAGGCATTGTTGACAATCTCCACATAGACCGGAACCGCACCGGTTACATCATACAAATTGGCCAGATCAATGTAGGCTCTGAAATCATCGGCGCTGATTTTATTCTGATCCTTGGAACGAACCACATAGGATATGGCAACCGTTGTGCCGCCGTTTACGGTATAGGTCTTTCCTGCGCCGCTGATGATACTCTCTCCCTCAATCTGCAAGGGTACCGTCTTCAAGCCGCTTACCTCCGGATTGGAAATGTCGATGACCACCAGCCATACAATAAATGCCACCACAATGGATACCAGCTTCAACACCAGATTATTAGTCAACTTTTCTTTCATTCTTCAACCTCGGTTTCCACACATTGAACTTATCGGCACTGCTCTTGGCGCTGTCCTCCCTGCCGATCAAATTCAAAAGCTTGCTGCGCAGCTCGCTTGCGTCATTGATGCGGACGATGCGTCCCTGATAGGCCAAGGATACCCCGCCGGTTTCCTCCGAAACCACAATCGTCAGGGAATCGCTGATTTCACTGATGCCGATTGCCGCCCTGTGTCTGGTTCCCAGCGCCTTGCTGATGCTGGTATTGTCCGATAAGGGCAGGTAGCAGGTCGCCGCCACAATCCTGTCCTCCACCAAAATAACCGCTCCGTCATGCAAAGGCGTATTATGCTCAAAAATGTTGATGAGAAGCTGGGAACTGATGAGGGCATCCACCGTAATCCCCGTTTTGATAAATTCCTGCAAGGACTCATTCCGCTCCACAACCATCAAAGCTCCGGTCTTGCTTGCCGACAGGTCGAAAGCAGCCCGTACCAACTCCTCTATATTCTCCGAACTGATACCCTGCTGCTCCTTGGTATTAAAAGGAAGGGCATTCAGCAGAAAGTTTCGGCTACCCAACTGCTCCAAAGCGCGCCTTAACTCCGGCTGGAAAATAATCACCAGCGCCGTAACGGCAATGGTGGCAATCTTACTCAAAATCCATAAAATGGCATCAAAACGGAAGACGGCTGCCGCCAGGGTGAAGACAAATATCAACACCAGGCCCTTTAGCAGCTGCCACGCCCGTGTATTTTTAATCCACAGCAATACAATGTATACAATGTATGCAATGATGGCTATTTCAATGAGATTCGTCAAGGTATCCAAAATACTTCTCGGAAACAAAGATCCCCAGGAAGCGAAATATTTACTGAAATCCACGGATAAGCTCCTTTATGGCGGGCAGGCACGCTATTTCGTCTTCTCCGCCGCTTTTTCTGCTGTTTTTTTCTCTATTTTCTTTTCTGTTTTTTTCTCGGATTTTTTATCTGCTTTCTTATCTTCCGGTTTTTCCTCCGGCTTGTCCGGAAGCTTTTCCCCTTTGCGGCCGTTTTTCACCGTATGAATCTTCTGCACCTTCACATCCGGCACCTTCACGCTGATTTTGGGAACCGCCTTCACATAGTAATAATAATCGTCGTCCTCAAAGCGGGTATATTCCGTTCGGCTGTAATCCACATGAAAAACAAAAAACTTATACAGATACGCCAGCAAAGCGGACAAAAGCATACCCAGCGCCAGATCCAATATGGGTAAGGTCACATTCAAAAGATACTCGCCGATAAAAATAAAACTGAGCAGGGAAACCACTCCCGCCGCCAGGGCAATTTCCCAGGCATAGTCTATAGAAAGCAGGTGTATAAGGTAAACCACAATAATGGTCAGCGAAAACGCCAGTATCATGATATACATAAGCCGATTGGAAAGAATACCGTTTAATATCTGCAGGTAGCGCTGGCTGATGTCCACTGCCAGGTCATTGGTCAGCACGCCCACATTGTTCTTAATGTACAATAAAAAATAATATAAGGCGATGCCGGCACTCACCGGTATGACGGAAGCAAAGCCGCCGCAAAGCCCCATAACCAGAGGTACCACGTAGGGCAGACGCAACGCAAATAAAAGAGGTACCACGATCAGCAGGTAGGAATTTCCCGGTTTAAAGCCGTAGTACAGCATGCCCACCACCGATAAAAAAATGGCAATGAAAAGGGCAGTTTCCAGGGATACGCCGGAAATATGGGCAAGCAGATACAGCCCCATCACCATACTGATGCCCGAAAAGGGCAGTACCGAGCAAAACAGCGCCAGAAGCACGGGAATATAAGGCTCCTGTAAAACACGCAGATAACCCACATTTTCATTCAGTACCCGGGCAGCCGCATATATAAGGACAAACTTCAGCACCGGCACGATGAACATACTGTACTTTCCGTAAAATGCCCTTATCTCCTCCTTCAAAACCAAAAGCCTAAGCATTGTTATCCTCCTTGGCAAGCTCTTTGCTGCGATTTAAAAAATCATAACGCTTACTGAGCCTTGTCAGACGCAGCACATACTCCTCACTTTTTTCCTTCATCCTGTGGTAACGTCCGGAATACACCTTGACGGTAATCAGTTCAAATATAATCAGACCGACAAAATAAAACAGCAAAACATTTCGGAATAAAGGTACAAAGTCGAATATGACGATGATTTCCAAAATCTTTTGTATATTGTATAAAACAACCAATAAAAGCACCAAAAGATAGCTTAGGGTAAAACCGAAAAACGACTGCAGCAGGTGTCTGGCAACATAATCGCTCTTAAAATACCGCCTTGTTTCATCCAGGGCTTTCTTTTCTTTTTGCTCATAGAGCGCCAGCTCCGTCATGAGCTTTATCTTATCCTCATTCAGCATGCTCTTCTCCACTTTGTTATCGTCATCACCAATACAGGGATTATAACATAAGTCCTTGCACCTTGCAAATTCAGCGCTCTTTTATATAGACAAAATCAAAGGCAGACGACAGGTCGGGCGCAAAACGAAAGCCCAGAATCTCCCATTCCCGCATACGCTCTATATCTTCATCCTCTATCCTCTCCTTTGCCAGGCGCCGCAGCATCTCTCCTCTTGCCATCTTGGCAAGGGTTGCCTTCTGCCTGCACTTTCCGCCCGCTCGTTCGTAAAAATACACATTGATGATGCGGGGGGATTTCCTGTCGATGTGGCTTTCCACGCATTTGGAATACTCCTTGGACGCCAGATTCAGAATATATTTTTCGCCGCCTTTTTTAAGCTCCTTCAGTATCCTGTCCCCCCAATACCCGTACAAATCCGTCCATTGCCGGTACCGGATTGCCGCCTGCATTTCCAAGCGATAAGGCCATACTCCGGTACTGGGCTTTAACACGCCGTAAAAGCCCGACAAAATCCGCAGATGCTCTTCCAGGTAGCGCAAATCGGCTTCTTCCAGGGTGAGCACCGACAAATACTGGTACTGCAGCCCCTCATAGCTGTATATGGCAGGCATAAAAGCGCTATGCAAATCCATATCCCGCAGCCTTTCCACATTCAAGGATGCAATTTTATCATTGCAGTTCCAAAGCGTCTTGGCTTCCGTATAAGATAAACTCCGTAAATAGGTCAAAAGCTCCCTTGTCTGCACGGGAAAAAGGAGCTTCGTACTCTTTAGGGCATAGTCCTCCCGCAGCACCATGGTTTTGGCGGGGCTGATGATGATTTTCATGCTTCCTCCCTGCTGATGCCCAAATGCTTATAGGCGTGCTCCGTCGCCACCCTGCCTCTTGCCGTACGGTTAATGAGGCCGTTCATCAAAAGATAAGGCTCATATACGTCCTCCAAGGTACCGGCATCCTCTCCGATGCTTGCCGATAGGGTATCCAGTCCCACAGGCCCTCCGGAAAATTTCTCGATAATGGTCAGTAAAATCTCCCTGTCGTTGCTGTCCAGTCCCAGTTTATCCACATCCAGGATGTCCAGGGCATATTCCGCCACTTCCTTGCTGATATGTCCCTCATACTTTACCTGAGCAAAATCCCGTATACGTTTCAAAAGCCGGTTGGCAAGCCTTGGCGTTCCTCTGCTGCGCCTTGCCATTTCCCAGGCTCCCTCCCTGTCAATCTCCACCCCCAGCACGGCGGCGGAACGGGTAATGATGCTTTTCAGCTCCTCTACGGTATAAAACTCCAGCTTCTGCACCACACCGAAGCGATCACGCAAGGGAGCGGATAAAAGTCCCGCCCTTGTGGTCGCTCCGATTAAGGTAAACTTGGGCAAATCCAGTCGCACGCTTCTGGCTCCCTGCTCCTTGCCGATCATAATGTCAATGGCAAAGTCCTCCATTGCCGGATACAAAAGCTCCTCCACCTGACGGTTCAGGCGGTGAATTTCGTCCACAAACAAGACATCCCCCTCATCCAGATTGTTGAGTATGGCTGCCATCTCTCCCGGCTTTTCGATGGCGGGGCCGGAGGTCACCTTGATATTCACCCCCATTTCATTGGCAATGATGCTGCTTAAGGTGGTTTTTCCCAAGCCCGGCGGTCCGTAAAACAAGACGTGATCCAGACTCTCCTTACGCATTTTGGCAGCGTCAATATACACCTTCAAATTATTCTTTATTTTTTCCTGCCCGATGTATTCCGATAAATACATCGGACGCAGACTCTTCTCCAGCTGCGCGTCCTCCGGCATCCATTCCGTTTTAATGATTTTACGCTCCATATTGCACCCCTATAATTTTTTCAGTGCCAGACGCAGCGCCTTGGAACTGTCCGTTCCCGCATCTGCCTCAATACTTTTTAAGGCCTTTGCCGCCTCCGTCACGGAATATCCCAGCGCCGTCAGGGCGTCCAGAGTTTCCCGGAACACCGCAGGCGCCAAGGCGGAACCGAAAGCAGCTTCGGATAAAACCGCTCCCTTTTGCAGTCCGCCGCTTCCCATAAAAGGCTGCATTTTATCCTTCAGCTCCATAATGATTCTTTTTGCCGTTTTGCTCCCTACACCGTTTGCCCTTGCAATGCTTTTTTCGTCCTCTCCCGCAACGGCAAGACAAAGCGCATCCGGCGAAAGAACCGACAAAACCGCCAAAGCCGCCTTGGGTCCCACGCCGTTAACGCCAATCAGCAGTTTAAACAAGTCCAATTCCTGTCTGCCGGTAAAACCGTACAGGCTCATGGCATCCTCCGATACCTTAAAATAGGTGTATACCAGCACCTCCTCGCTGCGGGCGGGCAGAGCCGCCTGCACACTTGTCGGCACATATATCTCCACGCCGAAGCTTCCCGTATCCACAATAATCCTGTCCTCCAAAACCTCCGACAGTGTTCCTCTGACAAATGAAATCATTCCTTTTCCCTCTTTAAGCAAACTCAAAATCCATGGTAATATGCGGGTCGTACTCCGGAAAGGCCTCCAGCAGCAAAGCTTCCAGCTCCTCCTTCACCCCTTCTCTGTCTGCGCCAAAATCCAGAAGAATATCGCAGTAAATCTCTTTTCTTGCCTCATCCACCAATATGCCGTGATAGCCCAAAATATGGGCTTCTTTTTCTGTATACGCTTTCAACATCTCCCATACTCTTTTGGCTTTTTCCGAGCGCTCATTCATGGCATAAATACCGAAAATCATAAAAATTTTCAATTTTTGGTAAATTTCCAACTGTAGATGGTGAAAAATCGGGTATACCTCTCCCACCGTTTTTTCATGATGAATATCCACATTGATACTGCCCAGTATGGTATCCGGTCCGTAGTTGTTCAAAATCAAATCATGGGCGCCCAACACCAGAGGTTCCGCTTCCACAGTGGCATAAATCGCCTTAGCCATATCCGCGTCCGCCCTCTCCCCCAGGATTTTATACAAGGTGTCCTTCAGCACCTCATAACCCGCCTTGATGACAAAGGCGGAAATCAGCGCAGCCCCTGCGGCGTCCAAGGAAATACCGCAGCTATAATACACCAGCGCCGACAGCAGGGTTACGGCGGTTATCAGGGCATCATTTTTGGCATCCTTTCCCGAAGCCACCAGCGCCTCTGAACCCAGCCTTTGCCCTTGTTTTTGGGTATATACACCCAAAGCAATCTTACTGCACACCGTCAGCAGCATAATCCCCAGAATCGGCAGGTTGTAGCGGTACTCCCCCTTGTTGCCGAAAGCCTTCCAGGCGCCGAGCAGCATTTGTATGCCTGTGCTCAGTACAATCAGACCAATCAGCAGGCTGGCAAGATATTCCGTCCTCCCGTGTCCGAAGGGATGCTCCTTATCCGGCTTTTTCTGCGCCAACCTGGTTCCGATAATGGTAATCAGGGAAGAGGAGGAATCCGTAAGATTGTTAAAGGCATCGCTGGTCAGCGCAATAGAGCCCGTCAGATTTCCCAGAATCAATTTGGTAACTGCCAGGGCAATGTTCGCCAGAATGCCTATAAAAGACACCCGCATAATCTTACGGGCTCTGTGTTGTATCGTCTGTATAAATTCCTGTTCCATATACCATCGCTTTCCATATTAACGGACAAGATCCACCGCAGCGTTCTCGCCTCCCTTTATTTCTATAACCAGGCCGTGAGGCAGGCAGACTATGGTTTCTCCGTTCTTGGAGATTTGCCCCTGATGAATACAAAGCTTATCCGGACAGTTTGCGTCCTTCATCTGTACCCTTCCCTCCTGTACCTGTATGGTGTTGAAATCTCCCGCTTCATTTTCAAAACGGTACTCCGTATCCTCAGTCAAATCCAGGCTCTGCCTGATTTCCCCCGCCACGCTGATCTGTACCTTCGGGCTCTCCTCTCCGCCTGCCGTCGCCGTTTTTCTCCCTGCCTGCACAAACCATATGCCTGACAAAGCGACAGCCAATATTGCCGCCGCCAAAATCAAATCATTTCTTATCTTCATCCTTATTTCTTAAAGGCCTCAAATCCCGTGCTGTATACCATGCTCATATCCGGCAGTATCCACATCGCCTCCGCTCCTTCATAAGCTTCGATAAAGGCCTTTCCTTCTTCCAAATCCATATTAAAAAGTGCCGTACTGAGGGCGTCCGCCACGCCGGAATCCTTGGTAATAATGGATACGGACAAATAGTCCGTACCCGGAAACAGGGTATCCGGGTTAATAATGTGGTGATAATTCTTTCCCTCCACCGTAAAATAGCGCTCATAAACCCCGCTGGTGACAAGACTTCCATCCTGAATATCGGCAGCCATAATGCTTTGCTGCCCGGCCTGTATGTCCGGGTTTTGAATACCTACCGACCAGGGGATTTCCTCCCCCGTTTCCCCAAACTTGGTACCTACCGCCCTGACATTGCCGCCTACGGACAGGAGCACATGCCGATAGCCTTGTTCTTCCAAAAACTTTGCCACCTGTTCCGTTGCGTAGCCCTTTGCCGTCGCTCCCACATCCAGACGCATCCCGGCATCTTCCAGATACACCGTGGATGCTGCCGTATCAATATGCAGTTTCTCTATATCCGTATGTGTGCTTGCCTCTTCCAAAGCCGCCATATCCGGCAAAGCGGCTTCCCCCGGATTTTGCTGCGCCGCCTCTCTCCTGTCATGCCATAAGGCCAGAACGGCACCCATGGCAACGTTCACCTTTCCATCGGTTTTTTCATACATCTGTTTGGAGAACAAAAGCAAATCCACGATTTCTTTCTCCACCTTGACCGGTGCAATCCCTGCATTGTCATTGATGTTTTTAATATTCTGTATACCCTCGTACTGATGGTAAATATCATAATATTGATGATAGCTTTGCAGCTTTGCCTTTGCCGCCTCCGCCATCTCCAGAAAATCCGCTTCGCTCTCGGCATAAGCCGTAATTTGTGTAACCGTATCAAAAACGCCCACAAAGGTGGTGCTGTAACGGGATAAAGCTGCCGTACCTGCACCCTCCCCCGCCGGACTCTCTTGCCGTGCAGAGGAAAGTCTACAGGCAGACAGGCTGCATAAAAGCAAAAATCCCAGCAATATTTTGCCTGTTCTTGGTAAACTCCTCATCCTTATACCGCCGCCAGTCTTACAATTTCCACAATCAAATCCCTTGCCTTTTCCATGGTTTCCACGCAGCAGAACTCATAGCGACCGTGGAAATTCTCTCCACCGGCAAACAGGTTCGGCGTCGGCAAGCCCATAAAGCTGATTTTGGAGCCGTCCGTTCCGCCCCGAATCGCTTTGATATCCGGTTCAATGCCCAGATTCTCCATGGCCTGCTTTGCCAAATCCACACAGCGGAAATCCTTCTCAATGATTTCCCCCATATTGTAATACTGATCCTTCATTTCCAGGCGGATGCGCTCCTTGTCAAGTTCCCCGTTCATCGCCGCAACCAGTCTTGCAACATACTCTTTCTTCGCCGCAAACAGCTTCCTGTCATGATCTCTGATGATGTACACCAGCCGGGTCTGTTCCACCGTCCCGACAATGGAACAAAGATGGATAAAGCCTTCTCTGCCGCAGGTGTGCTCCGGCACACTGTAAGCCGGCATGGCATTCTGGATACGATTGGCGATGCTCATGGCATTCACCATCAGTCCTTTGGCGCTGCCGGGATGCACATTCTTTCCTTCAACGGTAATGATTGCCTCCGCCGCATGAAAGCTTTCATACTCCAGCTCTCCCAAAGGGCCGCCGTCCATGGTATAGGCAAAGTCACAACCGAATCCCGCAACATCAAATAAATCCGCCCCTCTGCCGATTTCTTCATCGGGACCGAAAGCCACCCGAATTTTACCGTGTTCGATTTCCGGATGGGCGAGCAAATAAGCGCCTGCCGTCACGATTTCCGCCACGCCTGCTTTATCGTCCGCCCCGAGTAGGGTCAGACCGTTTGTGGTAATCAGGGTCTTTCCGATGTATTTTTGCAGATTCGGAAAGTCCTTCACGGACAAGATAATATTTTGCTCCGCGTGCAAAACAATATCCTTGCCGTCATAATTGCGGTGTATCTGCGGCTCTACGCCCCGGGCTTCAAAATCCGCAGTATCCACATGGGCCATAAAGCCGATGCAGGGCAGGTTTGCCTTCCTGCTTGTAGCCGGTATCGTCGCCGTCAGGAAGCTGTTTGCCGGATTGTAGCTGACCTCCGAAAAACCCAGCTCTTCCAACTCCCTTGCCAAATCTTCCAAAAACACCTTCTGGCTTTCGGTGCTGGGCACCGTTTTGCTGTTTTCATCGGATCTGGTTTCTTTTTTGGCATACGTAATGAAACGTTCAATCAATCTATTCATTTTCTTTCCGTCCTTCTTCCTTTTCTAAATATGTCAGCAAAGCCTCTGCCATCACCATGTCCTCCGGCGTGGTGATTTTGATATTGGAATAATCCCCCGGACACAGCGCTGCCGAAATCCCCAGACAACGCTCCACAACCATGACGTCATCCGTAATCCCCTGCTGCAGCGCCTCCTCCTCCATCAGCTTATCATAGGCTTCCTTCAGCAAAGCGGCACGAAAAGCCTGGGGCGTCTGCATCTGATATACCTTGCTTCTGTCTATCTCGGATACGAAATGTCCCGCTCCATCCGTCATGCGCAGTGTATCTTTGGCAGGTACCGCCAAGGCTGCCGCCGCCTTTTCTCTCATCATATCCAAAAGCATATTGATTTTTGCACTGCTGATGAGCGGTCTTGCACCGTCGTGTATCAGTACAATATCATCCTCTCCGATTTCCCCGTAGGAAAGGGCATTGTATACCGAAAGATAACGTTCCGCTCCGCCCATGACCACCGTGCTCAGCTTTTCAATGCCGTGCTCCTGCGCCAGACGAAATACTTCCTGTGTATATTCTTCCTTACTGACCAGTATGATCTCATCTACCCTGCTCTTTTCAAAGGCAAGCAGAGCATGCACCAAAACCTCCCTGCCTCTCAGCTTCAGCAGCTGCTTGGGCAGATCCTGTCCCATCCGCTTTCCGCTGCCCCCCGCCAGCACGAGGGCTATGCTCCTAGACATCAATTTCTCCCAATTCCTTTTCGCAATACTTCAAAGCCGCATCAATCACGGCATCCATATCGTAATACTTATACTCCCCGAGGCGCCCGCCGAAATGCACCTTGCTTTCTTTTGCGGCAAGCTCTCTGTACGCCCCGTAGAGCTTTGAATTTTTCTCATCATTAACCGGATAATAAGGCTCGTCCCCCGGCTTCCATTCCAGACTGTATTCTCTGGAAATAACGGTCTTCGGGCTGTCGGTAAATTCAAACCACTTGTGTTCGATAATCCTGGTATACGGCACCTCTTTGTCCGTATAATTCACGGCGGCATTACCCTGATAATTTTCCATATCCAAAATTTCGTTTTCAAAACGTACCAGGCGATATTCCAGAGCCCCCAAACGATAGTCGAAATAGGCATCTATCGCACCGGTGTATATCACCTTATCCGCCAGCTTATCCAATTCCTCCCGGTGTTTCAGGTAATCCACCCCCAAACGCAGCTCGATGCCTTCCAGCATATTTTCCACCAGCTTCGTATATCCGCCAATCGGAATACCCTGATATGCCGCATTGAAGTAATTGTTGTCATAGGTATAGCGCACCGGCAGCCTTTTGATGATAAAGGCAGGCAAATCCTTGCAGGCTCTGCCCCACTGCTTTTCCGTATAACCCTTAATCAGCTTTTCATAGATGTCCACACCCACCAGACTGATGGCCTGCTCTTCCAGATTCTTCGCTTCCGTAATGCCCGCCGCCTGTCTTTGTTCCTCGATTTTTGCCTTCGCCTCCTGAGGCGTTACCACCCCCCACATCCGATTAAAGGTCAGCATATTAAAAGGCAGGGAATAGATTTCCCCCTTATAATTGGCTATCGGCGAATTGGTGAAGCGATTGAAACGTGCAAAACGATTCACATAGTTCCAGACCTTCTCACTGTTGGTATGAAAAATATGGGCGCCGTATTTGTGTACATTGATGCCCTCTACTTTCTCACAGTAAACATTTCCCGCAATATGCTCCCGCTTATCCACCATCAAAACCCGCTTCCCTTTTTTACGGGCCTCCTGTGCGAATACCGCACCGTATAAGCCGGCGCCCACCACCAAATAATCGTACATTTCTTTCTCCTTTTTTGCTTCTTTCCATATCTATGGATTTCCATAAGCATATCATATCATAAGAACTTTCGCCTCCATTATAGCAAAGCTTAAAAGACTTTAAAAGAATTATTAAATTATTTGTCGCCCCCTTGATTATTTGTGCTCCCCTCTCTATAATGCAAGGTGTATACAGCGTGATGTATTCGAAAAAAGACCTGCTTTTGCGGGCATGAGGAAAATCATGAAAATGAAAATCTTTGATTTTGTAAAAAGGTACAGCCATGGCTTCGTCTTCAGCTATACCTTTATTTATCTGGCCTGGTTTGCCCACCTGGAAAAAACGGTGACGAGGGGATACAGTATTATACACAGCCGTTTTGACGATTTTATCCCTTTCAACGAATATTTTATCGTACCTTATCTGCTTTGGTTTTTATATGTCAGCATTCCCCTGTTTTTTTTCTTTGCCGTAGACAGAGAGGAGTTTTTTCGCTTTTTTCTGATGCTCGCCATGGGAATGAGTTTGTCCTTGCTGATTTGTCAGCTTTTCCCGAACGGTACCGATTTACGTCCTCACATAGATGCGGATAAAAACTGGGCCTGCGGGCTGCTTGCCATGATTCACCGGGTAGACACCAGTACCAACGTATTTCCAAGCATCCATGTATTTAATTCCATTGCTACCCATATTGCCATTGTTAAGAGCAGACACTTCATCAAATGGAAAGCATTACATATATCCTCCTTCATTCTGATGACTGCCATTTGTATGTCCACGGTATTTTTGAAGCAGCACTCCATCATTGATGTGGTGGGCGGCATGGTTTTGGCTTATGCCTTGTATATTCTGGTCTATGCCAAGGTCAATCTCGGCAATACCAGAGAGGACGCCCTGCTTTTGGAAAAGGGATTTTAGGGTCTTTATGTATGCACAAAATGGCATACAAGCCAAAAACAGGCTGCGGGAAGATTGACATATCTCTTTTTCTTTTATAAAATCAAAAAACTTTGTAAAAAGTGGACTTTGTATACAAAGTCCACTTTCTTGATTTCTGCTGTCGCATCAGAGGGGGGCTATATGTCGGTTTGGGAACTTTTTTTCATTTCTTTGGCTTTGTCCATGGACGCTTTTGCCGTAGCTGTATGCAAGGGGCTTGCCATGCCTCGCTTTCACAAGGCTAAAGCCGTGATCATTGCCTGCTGGTTCGGCGCTTTCCAGGCGCTGATGCCTCTCATCGGCTATTTTCTCGGCATTCACTTCAGCAGCTTTGTCAAAAGCATAGACCATTGGATTGCCTTCGGCCTTCTTAGCTATATCGGCTACGGCATGATTAAGGAAAGCCGTGAGGGCTGTGATGTCCATGCCTCTGCGGAGCTTGCGCCGAAACTGATGCTCGGTCTGGCCCTTGCCACCAGCATAGACGCTCTAAGCGTCGGCATTACCTTTGCCTTCCTCTCCGTGCGCATCCTTCCCGCCGTCTGCTGTATCGGCAGCGTCACCTTCTTAAGTTCTCTCATCGGTGCGGGAATCGGCAGGTTCTTCGGCGCACAGCTGAAAGCAAAATCCGAGCTTTTCGGCGGTCTTATCCTAATCGGCATGGGATTTAAGATTCTCATCAGCCATCTTTTTTTCTAAAATATCCGATTAAAGCAGACGCAGTCCCGGCACGGCATTCAAGTCCCAGCCCTGCCGTCTGCCTGCACGGTATTCAAAATATGCCGCCGCGCCGATCATCGCGGCATTGTCTGTACAATATACCGGAGAGGGATAACAAAGACGAAGTCCTCTTTTTTCACATTCTCTTTTCATCTGCTCTCGCAGACAGGAATTGGCTGCCACACCGCCCGCCATCGCCACCGTTGTCATTTGATACTCTTCGGCAGCCATCATGGTATGCTCCACCAGCACATCCACCACCGCCTTTTGAAAGGAGGCTGCCAAATCCGCCACCAAAACCTCCTCTCCCCGCAGCTTCGCCGTATTCTGATAATTCAAAACGGCGCTCTTAATGCCGGAAAAGCTGAAGTCATACTTGTTGTCACTCACTTTGGCTTTCGGGAAAATAATCGCTTCCGGATTGCCTTCCTTCGCCTTTTTATCAATTTTAGGCCCTCCCGGATAACCCAGTCCCACACTTCTTGCCACCTTGTCAAAAGCCTCTCCCGCCGCATCATCTCTGGTTTTCCCAATCAGCTCTATGTGGGTATAATCCTGCTGCAAAACCAGATTGCTGTGTCCGCCGGATACAATCAGGCAGATAAACGGCGGCTCCAGATCCGGATACTCTATAAAATTTGCCGCCACATGTCCCTTGATGTGATGTACGCCCAGCAAAGGCTTTTGCAAGGCAAAGGCCAGGGACTTTGCATAGGATAAGCCCACCAGCAAAGCCCCTACCAAACCCGGTCCGTAGGTTACGGCAACGGCATCTATATCAGCAAAGCCCTTTCCCGCCGCCTGCAAAGCCGCCTCCGTCACCGCATCAATGTTTTCCATATGCTTGCGGGAGGCGATTTCCGGCACTACGCCTCCGTATACCGTATGCAAATCCACCTGTGAGGAAATGATATTGGACAGCACTTCCCGTCCGTTTTGCACCACTGCTGCCGCCGTTTCATCACAGGAGCTTTCTATCGCCAGTATCGTCACATCATTCATCTTCAAACCCCAATTCTATACTCCAGCCGTCCTGTGCCGCCTTGGCAGCCGGAAAAATCTCCCGCACCTTCTCGATGTATTCCTCCGGATGATTGACGGAAGGGCTGTAATGGGTCAGCCACATTCTGCGCACCTTCGCCTGCTTTGCCAACTGCGCCGCCTCGTACATGGTCATATGCTTATAACCCTTGGCATTCTCCAGCTTATCTTCTTCACCGTACATTCCCTCGCAAATGAACAGGTCGCTGCCCTCCGCCATTTCCGCAATAACCTTAACGGGACGGCTATCGGTGCAGTAGGTGACCTTCAGCCCTTTTCTCGGCTCGCCCAGTACCATATCCGGCGTAAATACCTTATCCCCCTCCGTCATGGTCTGCCCCTTTTGCAGCTTTGACCAAAACGGCAGAGGAATGCCCAGGCTCTTTGCCTTTTCCGCATCAAATTTTCCTTTTCTGTCCACATGGATGCTGTATCCGTAGCAGCATATATTATGCTGCACCTTAAAGGCCTCTACCCGGTAAGGCCCTGTCAATATGGTTTCATGCGCTTCCTGCAGTTCTCTGAACTGCAGCGTAAAAGGCAGCTCCGGCGCAATGATGCGCAGAGCGTTCACCACCTTTTCCAGCCCCTTGGGACCCACCACCAGCACCGGTTCCTTTCGCTCTGCATTACCCATGGTCAGCAAAAGCCCCGGCAGACCGCTAATATGGTCCGCATGAAAATGTGTAAACAAAATAACGTCAATCGGCTTGGGACTCCAGGCTTTCTTCCGTATGGCAACCTGGGTTCCCTCCCCGCAGTCTATCAGCAGGTTGCTTCCCTCGCACCTTGCCATCATACTGGTCAGCCATCTGTACGGCAGGGGCATCATGCCTCCGGTTCCCAGCAAACAAATATCCAACATTCTATATCCTTTCTGCTTCCCATTCCATCAAAAGCGCATCCTCCACGGGTTTGTTGTAATAGGCTTTCCGCCGCCCGCTTTCTTGAAATCCGAACTTCCGATACAGGGAGATGGCGGCATGATTGGAGCAACGAACCTCCAAAAAACAGCGCCTTACCTTTTCCTTTTCCAAATCCTCCAGCATTGCCCGCAGCAAGGCACTTCCCTGCCCCCGCTTCCTTGCCTCCGGCAAAACACCGATGCGCAGCAGCTCCGCCTCATCCCCCACTATACGATAGTGGATATACGCTTCTTCCATCAGCAAATGCCAACGGTTATAAGGCAGCTCCATGCTTTTTTCTATGGCAGCCAAAGACCAGGCATCCGCAAAGCAATGTTTTTCTATATCTGCAATACAGGCAGCCCGCTCTTTTTTATTCTGCATCCGCCGCCTCTTTTTCCCGCTCCGCCTGGCTTTTTCGCAGATATTCCACCTGAAAATCCCTCGGACTTTGCAGCTTCCCTTCCGCATAATACTGTTTTGCCAGTCCCAGCAAGGCGCCTGCTCTTTGCCTGCTGTGGCTTGCCGGTGCAAAGCGGTATCTGATCCGCAGATGCTCCTGTAAAAAAGCCCGGTGCACAGGCACGCCGTCCCCCAGAAAAATCACGTCTTCATAGCGCTCGTTAAGCTCCGCCGTCAGTTCCGCAATACCCAAGGCCCGTGCAGGCGTCAGCACCTGAAAAAACTCCTCGTGCCGATAGCTTCCTGTGTATACCTGCTCCCTTCGGGCATCCATAAGGGGGACAATGATTCCCTCCGCTCCATAAATACCATATGCCGTGGCGTCCAGAGTGGGTACATGAATCAAGGGCTTTTGCAAAGCGGTTGCCAGCCCCTTCGCCGTTGCCGCACCGATGCGCAGTCCCGTAAAAGAACCGGGACCTCCGCTGACGGCAATGGCATCTATACTTTGTAAATCCAGATCCAAAACTTCTTTGATGTTGGCAAGCATCGGCAGCAAGGTCTGAGAATGGGTCAGCTTATGATTGATGCTGTATTCCGCAGCAATGCAATCCCCGTCCAGCAGGGCAACGCTCGCCACCAAAGAAGAACTCTCTATGCCCAAAATCTTCATGCTTCCCCCTCTTGCCAAACGGAAATTTTACGGTAATCAAAACCCTTTTCCAAATCCTTTTCGATACAGACCCTGTATACCTTTTTGGGCAGTAAAGTCGGAATCCGGCTTGCCCATTCCACCAGACAAAAAGCCTCGGAAAAGAAATACTCCTCGTATCCGATTTCCTCCAGCTCACTTTCATCACTGATACGGTACATATCAAAATGATGCAGGATTGTATCCTCCGTTTTATAGCTTTGCACCAGCGTAAAGGTGGGACTTACGATATCCTCTGCAATCCCCAGCCCCTCGGCAAAGCCCTTGGCAAACACTGTTTTCCCGACCCCCAGGTCGCCCTCCAGACAGACAATGCTCCCCGCCTTTAGAGAGCGGGCAAAATCTGCCGCCAGCAAAAGGGTATCCTGCTCGCCGGATGATTCGTATACTCTCATAAACCTTAAAACCTCGATACTCTTGTCTTCGCCTTTAACAGCGTTTCCAAATCTTCTCTGCTGTCCCCGATATAGCGACTCGGAATCAAATAACCGCTCAAAGGTGCAAAATAAATCACCACCACATTTTTGCGAATCAGGGTCTTGTATACCTGCTCCCAGTTCGCATTCGCTTCATTTTCTCCCTGCAGAATATGTATTCCTTCCTCCGACAAAGTAATGGCAAAGCCCTTGCTTATGGTTTCCGTCTTGGCCTGCCGTAAAGCCTTCAAATAGAGGATGGCCGGCTGTATCACCGAAAACATCAGCGCGCAGGCGAGGAACAAAAGGCGCTTGCCGGGACTTAAGCTTTTCCATGCCGCAAACAGATAATACAAGGACACCAGCGTAAATAAGAGATTGAAGACCCCCAAATAGGCGCGATTGGCACTGTATACGGAAAATACCCATATATCCTTTGCATTCAATGTGATGTTATATTTCAATATTTTTCCAGACATTCCTTCTCTCCCATCAAAACAATCTCGTTAATCCTATTCGCTTTTTTACCGGATCCACCTGCAAAACCTTAAATTCCAGTATATCTCCCACCGCAAGCACTTCCAGAGGGTGCCTGATATACTTAGGGGACAGCTGGGAAATATGCACCAGCGCATCCTGGTGTACGCCGATATCCACAAAGGCACCGAAGTCAATCACATTTCGTACGGTTCCCTTCAGTATCATTCCCTCTTTCAAATCCTTCATTTCCAAAACATCGCTGCGCAGTATCGGCGCCGGCATTTCATCCCTGGGATCCAGGGCAGGCTTTTCCAACTCCCTGACTATATCCCGCAGCGTCACTTCACCGATGCCCAATTCCTGCGCCAACTTCGGATAATCCTTGATTTTGCGTGAAAGCCCGCTGATGCCGCCCTTTTGCAAATCCGCCGCTTCCAGCTTCAGCTTTTCCAGCAAAGCCTTTGCCGCTCCATAGCTTTCCGGATGCACCCCCGTCATATCCAGGCTCTCATCTCCACCTCGGATACGCATAAAGCCTGCGCACTGTTCAAAAGCCTTCGGCCCCAGCTTCGGCACCTTCAACAACTGCCTGCGATTTCGGAAAGCACCGTTGGCATCCCGGTACTCTATAATATTTTTGGCAAGGGTTTTGTTGATGCCGGAAATATATTCCAGTAATGAAAAGGAAGCCGTATTCAGATCCACTCCCACCTTATTCACACTGTCTTCCACCACGGCACCCAAAGCCTCTCCCAGCCGCTTTTGGTTCATATCGTGCTGATACTGCCCTACGCCGATGCTCTTCGGGTCTATTTTAACCAACTCCGCCAAAGGATCCTGCAAACGTCTGGCAATGCTTGCCGCAGAACGCTGCCCCACATCAAAATGCGGGAACTCCCTGCTCGCCAATTCGCTGGCGGAATATACGCTTGCGCCCGCTTCATTGACAATTACGTAAGCAAGCTTGGTTTTCATCTCCTTTAAAAGCTCCACAATCACCATTTCCGACTCTCTGCTGGCAGTCCCGTTCCCCAGAGAAATCAGCTCCACGCCGTAGGCTTCTATCATTTTTTTCAGAATCTCTTTGGACTCTTTCACCTTTTTTTGCGGTTCCGTCGGATAAATCACCCGGGTATCCAAAACCTTTCCGGTGGCATCCACCACTGCAAGCTTGCAGCCCGTCCGAAAGGCAGGATCCCAGCCCAAAACCACCTTATTCTTAATAGGCGCCTGCAGCAAAAGCTGCTCCAAATTCTTGGAAAACACTCCAATGGCAGCCTCCTGGGCCTTTTCCGTCAATTCGTTCCGGATTTCCCTCTCCACGGAAGGAAAAATCAGGCGCTTGTATCCGTCATCCACAGCCGACTTTAGAAAATCCTCCGTATAAGGATTTTTATTCTGTATCACCTGCGCGTACAAATAACGCAGAAGCTCTTCCTCCGGCGCGATCACCTTGACGGTGAGGACCTTTTCCTCCTCCCCCCGGTTAATCGCCAAAATTCTGTGGGGCAATATCTTCTTTATCTGTTCTTCGTATTGATAGTAATTTTCATATACCGACTGCTGCTTCTCATCCTTTGCCGCCGCCGAAAGCAAACCCTTTTCGGCAATATCCCTGCGCAGCCTGCGCCTGTATTCCGCCTCGTCCGAAACCATTTCCGCAATGATGTCGGAGGCTCCCGCCAAGGCTGCCTCGGCGTCCTCCACTTCTTCGCCGACATAGGCTTTGGCATACTCTGCAAGAGGCTCCGACACTTCACCCTGTAAAATCAAAAGCGCCAAAGGCTCCAAACCTCTTTCCTTGGCTATCATTGCCCTTGTCCTCTTCTTCGGGCGGTAAGGTCTGTACAAATCCTCTATCTCCACCAAACTGACCGCCGCCAGAAGCTTATTCCGCAACTCCTCGCTCAGCTTGCCCTGTTCTTCAATAGCGGACAACACCTGCTCCCGCCTGTCATTTAGATTCCGCAGATATTTCAGCCGTTCATCCAGCTTGCGCAGCTGCTCGTCATTGAGAGAGCCCGTCAGTTCCTTCCTGTATCTTGCGATAAAGGGAATGCTGTTCCCCTCGTCAATCAACTGTATGCTTGCGCTGATCTGGCTTTCCTTGACCTCCAGCTCTTTTGCCAATACCTTAACAATATCCATTCTTTCTTCCCTTTCCCTGCAACTTGTATTATTCTACCAAATCGTCCTTTTTCCTGCAAGCACAGGTATAGACTTTCCCTTATATTCATGCTACAATACGGAGTATTATTTTTTGTAAGGAGCACAACATGTCAGAAAATCTTTTACCTAACAACGGGGGAATACCGCAAAAAAGTACGAGTTCCATGGGCAGCTTCACCCTCCTTTCTCTGGTGTTCTCCTGCCTTTCACTCCTGCTTTCTCTTTGCTGCTGTGTAGTTTTTCATATACCCCTGGGCATCATTGCAGGTATTTTCGGCATTACCTTTGCCATTCTCGGCAAAAGCGAATCCGGAAGATTCTATTGGCCGCACTTTCTTTCCTTTGCCTTATCCGCTGTGGGAATTTTTCTTGGCGGTATTTTATTTTTGGCACTTTTATGGAGTCTTCAGATTCTCCAGAATCCGGCGCAGTTTGCCGAGCAGGCTCAGTATGAGCAGGAGAAGATGGATAAGCTGATGCAGCTTATCCAAGATTTTCTGCAAAATCTCGGTTTTTTACCGTAAAGGGCTTTCGGATATAATATAAGGGATGAACAATGCAAAAGTACCATACACCTTGTCAAAGAAAATTTCACAAGGCATATGGTACTTTTCTTTTGCAAATCATCATTTTTAATATGGGTAAAACGCGATAAGGGGCGCATAATCAGATGCAAAACATATGGACGTGTATCGCCACACTCATACCTCCTCTTCTGCACCTCAATACAACAATTCTATCCCCTTATACAGCAAACAATAATTTTTCCAGAAAAACTGTACCAGAATCAACACCAGTCCGCTGCATACAAGGGTAAAGAAATACGGAAATCCCGGCTTCCACCTCTTGCTGAAAAAATACTGCAGATACAGGCAAAGGGTTAACAGCACGGCAAATGCCACATAGGGAACCAGGGGATGAAAATGAAAGCTTCCGGCCACATCCCCTTTCATCAATGCCAGACTTGCCCGCAGCCCTCCGCAGCCCGGGCAATACAGGCCGGTACTCTCTCTAAAGCCGCAGCGATAAGCGGCAAAAAGCCTCTCCAAAAAACGAATCAACATCTTATATCTTTGCCCTGATAAACTTAATCAAATGCTCCTGCCCCTGCAAACTTTGCAGGAAGTCGGATTCCTGCATCAGCTCGGTCAGCAGAGCAAACTCATCCTCCCCCTCCAGCTTATACAGACGCTTCACATTGAACTTCGCTCTGCATTCCTGCTCAAACTCCACACCGGCATTTTGAAAGCGTACGAAATAACGATGTTTGGTCTGCTCCATAGGCTCCACCTGCGCCTTTTGTTCTGTCCAGCCTAAAGGAATATTCCGCTGTAAATTCTTCCCGATTTCTATAATATCTGCCACCACGGCGCTGGCTGTCGGCAGCTTTCCGGCGCCGCTGCCGTACAGCATGCAGTTACCCAGCATATTGCCTTGAATCAAAATACCGTTAAATACATCGCTGACGGCATACAGGGTATGCTTCTTCCCGATCATGGTCGGACATACATAAGCATACAGCTTCTCATCCTCCAGGTGGGCATTTCCAAGCAGCTTTACGCTTGCCTTCAGTTGCTTGGCATACAAAAAGTCCTTACTGTCGATACGGGTAATCCCCTCGGTATAAATGTCTTCAAAATTCACTTCCCTGCCGGTTGCCAGCGAAGATAAAATCGCAATCTTGCGACAGGTATCATGCCCCTCTACATCCGCCTCCGGATTTCTCTCCGCATAACCCAGACGCTGTGCTTCTTCCAGGGCTTGCGCAAAGCTTTCCCCCTCTTCATCCATCTTGCTCAAAATAAAATTGGTGGTTCCGTTTAAAATACCGACAATATCTCGTATGTATTCACCGGACAGGGCCTCCGTCACCGTTCTGATCACGGGTATACCGCCCCCCACGCTTGCCTCAAACAGGAAATTCAGCTTCCTGTCCCTGGCTATCTGCAGCAACTCGGTGCCGTGTGCCGCTACCAATGCCTTATTGGAGGTAACCACGTGCTTGCCCGCCAAAAGTGCGCTCTTGACAAAGGCATAGGCGGGATCGGTCCCCCCCATACACTCCACAACGATCTGCGTTTCGCCATCCTGCAGAATTTCCGCAATGTCCCTGACTATCAGGCGCTCCGCTTCCGTTCCGGAAAAATCCCGCAGTTCCAGGATTTTGCTCACTTTGACATCATCCTGTACCGCCGCTTTAATCTTTGCATGGTTATCTCGAATCAATTCATACACACCGGAACCGATGGTTCCAAACCCCATAATTGCCACATTCATCATTTCATTCACTCCCTAGCCAGTGTTTTTACATCGATAATGCCTTCCTTATTTTCCAGCTCCTCCAGCATTTTGGATACATTGCCCGTATCCTTTGCCAGCTCTGCCGATAAAGATATGCTTGCCATTCCGTTAAGAGGTATGGACTGGTGTATGGTGAGAATATTCGCATGATGCTTTGATACAATACTCAATATCTCCGACAGCAAACCCCGCTCGTCCAATATCTGCATCGCCAATGTAATCGTTCTGCCCTTGGAAGTATCATTAAACAGGAATATATCATCCTTATACTTGTAGAATGAACTTCTGCTGATATTTACCCTATCCGCCGCTTCACTGATGGTCATATTCCTGTCGTGGTTCAACAGCTTTTTGGCTTCCACCACCTTTAAGAGCACTTCAGGAATCGCCTTTCTTTTTACCACATAATACTTATTTTCTTCTTCCACTGTCCACCTCTGAAAAACATTTGTTTTTGCCTTAAAGATATTATCACGTAAATACAGAAAAAGCAAGTCCGAAAAATCCCTTGCTTTTCTCCGTTCTTATTCTACATTTACATTGATTTTCGGACAGCCCGCATTCATCCAGCCCAGATAAGAGGAACTGAACCTGTCGATGTCCCCGTCCAGCACCGCCGTAATATTACCGCTCTCCTGACCGGTCCTGTGATCCTTCACCAGAGTATACGGCTGCATAATATAGGAGCGTATCTGACTGCCCCAGGCAATATCCTTAACATCTCCCCGTATGTCGGAAAGCTTTTCTACATTTTCCTGCTGCTTAATCATCAACAGCTTGGCTTTGAGCATCTGCAGCGCCCTGTCCTTATTGTGCAGCTGACTTCTTTCATTCTGGCACTGCACCACGATGCCCGTAGGAATATGGGTCATGCGCACCGCCGAACTGACCTTGTTGACATTCTGGCCACCCGCACCGCCGGAGCGATAGGTGTCGATGCGCACATCATCCATATTGATGTCAATGTCGATATCTTCCTCTATGGCAGGCATAATATCGCAGGACACGAAAGAAGTCTGGCGCTTACCGGCGGCATTAAAGGGCGAAATCCGCACCAGACGATGCACCCCGTGCTCGCTGCGCAGATAACCGTAGGCATTTTCCCCTCGAATATCCAGGGTAATGGACTTGATGCCCGCTTCTTCCCCGTCCAGATAATCCAATACCTCCACCTTAAAGCCGTGGGCAGCTGCCCATCTTGTATACATCCTGTACAGTATTTCACACCAGTCGCAGGCTTCCGTTCCGCCGGCTCCCGCATTCAATTTTAAAATCGCCGAATTGCCGTCATATTCTCCCGTAAAAAGCATTTGCAGCTTAAAGGCCTCCAGCTTCTGTACGAAAGCTTCCATTTCCTGTCCGATTTCCTTGACCAGTGAAGCATCCTCTTCCTCGTAGCCCATATCAATCAGCGTTTCGATATCCTCATAAGCCCTCTCCAAATCCAAAAATGCCTGCACCTCCGTTTTCAGCTTTTTGGTATCCTTCAACAGCTTAGTCGCCCGCTTGGGATCGGACCAAAAGTCCCCTTCCTCCATAGAGCGTTCATTCTCGTCGATGATGTGCTGCTTTGCTTCTAAGTCAAAGACACTCCTTCACTTCAAGTAAAGTTTCTCCGTAATGATGTAAGTTGTATTTGTACTGATCCAATTCTACCATCGCCTGTTCCTCTTCTTTCTTATCGCAAACAAGGGACTTCCGAGGAAGCCCCTATATGGTTTTCTGATATTAAGCAAGCTTTCCGTGGCACTGCTTGTACTTCTTGCCGCTGCCGCACGGACAAGGGTCATTCGGATACACCCGCGGCTCCGCTTTCTTAACCGGTTCCCGCAGGGCGGAATCATCCTTGTTGGTGCCCGTCACCTTTGCCGCCGGCTCTCTTTCCACCGTCTGCTCCACTCTCATATGATACAGAATACGCACGGTATCTTCCCGCACGGCGCTGATCATATCGTCAAACATTTCATAGGCCCCCTTCTTAAACTCCACCAGCGGATCCTTTTGTCCGAAAGCCTGCAAACCGATACCCTGTCTGAGCTGCTCCATATCATCAATATGGTTCATCCACTTGTTGTCAATAATCTTCAGGAGCACAACCCGCTCCAGTTCACGAATCTTTTCCGCATCCGGGAATTGCGCTTCTTTTTCCTCGTACAGCTTGACCGCCTCTTCCTTCAGCTTATGAATCAAGGCTTTTCTGTCCGGGCTGTTCACGTTTTCTGCCGTAAGCGGCTTTAAAGGAACAATCGGCAACAAAAGCTCATTGAGCTCCGCCAGGTTCCAATCGGCAGGCTTTGCCTCCTCCGGTATCGCCAGATCCACAGCATGCTCCACAATGTCGTTTACCATCCTCAAAATGGTATCCCGCATATTATCGCCGCTTAAAACCTTGTTTCTTTCCTCGTAAATAACCTCTCTTTGCTCATTGTTTACTTCGTCATACTTTAAAAGGTTTTCACGAATGCCGTAGTTGTTATTCTCGATCTTGGTCTGGGCCTTGGCAATGGCGCCGGACAGCACCCTGTGCTCAATCGGCTCTCCTTCCGGTACGCCCAGAGATTGGAACATGGTAATCAACCTGTCCGAACCGAACAGACGCATCAAATCGTCTTCCAGAGAAATATAAAATCGGGATTCGCCCACATCGCCCTGACGTCCGGAACGTCCCCTGAGCTGATTGTCGATACGCCTTGCCTCATGCCTTTCCGTACCGATAATCTTTAAACCGCCCAGATTTTTGGCCTCTTCCTCCAGTTTAATATCCGTACCTCGTCCCGCCATATTGGTGGCAATGGTCACCGCTCCCACGGCGCCGGCGCCGGCTACGATTTCCGCCTCTTTTTCATGGAACTTCGCATTCAACACCGTGTGAGGAATACCCTCTTTTTTCAGCATCTTGGACAGCATTTCGGAAGTTTCGATGGTAATGGTGCCCACCAAAACCGGCTGCTTCTTGGCATAGGTTTCCTTGATTTCATCCACCACCGCCTTGAACTTCTCTTTCTTACTCTTGTACACCACATCATCGTGATCCACACGGGCAATCGGCTTATTGGTCGGAATGGCGATGGCGTCCATACCGTAGGTATTACGGAACTCCTTTTCCTCCGTCAGCGCCGTACCCGTCATGCCGGCTTTCTTCCTGAACTTATTAAAAAAGTTCTGGTAGGTAATGGTCGCCAGGGTCTTGGACTCTCGCTTTACATCCACCCGCTCTTTTGCCTCTATCGCCTGATGCAGTCCGTCGGAATAACGTCTGCCCGGCATAATTCTTCCGGTGAACTCATCGACAATCAAAATCTCATCGTCCTTCACCACATAATCCTTATCCTTAAACATCAGATTGTTGGCACGCAAAGCCAGAATGATACAGTGCTGTATCTCCAAATGCTCCGCATCCGCAAGGTTTTCAATATGAAAGAACTCCTCCACCTTGCGCACGCCGTCTTCCGTCAGATTCACGACCTTATCCTTCTCATTGACGATAAAGTCGCCGGTTTCCTCTATGGTTTCACCCATAATGGCGTTCATTTTGCTAAATTCTCCGCTGGCCTCTCCTCTGATCATCTGCTTTGCCAGCATATCGCAAACCTCGTACAGTTTGGTGGATTTACCGGATTGTCCGGAGATAATCAAAGGGGTTCTCGCCTCATCGATCAAAACCGAGTCCACCTCGTCGATAATCGCATAGTCCAGCTTGCGGATAACCTGCTGTTCCTTGTAAATAGCCATATTATCACGCAAATAATCAAAGCCCAACTCGGAGTTCGTTACATAGGTGATGTCACAGGCATAAGCGGCCTTTCTCTCCTCGCTGCTCATCCCGTTTAACACAACGCCCACCTTCAATCCCAGAAACTCGTGAATGCTGCCCATCCACTCCGCGTCACGCTTTGCCAAATAATCGTTAACCGTAACAATATGTACGCCCTTCTCATCCAGAGCATTCAAATAGGCGGGACAGGTGGACACCAAAGTCTTACCCTCTCCCGTTCTCATCTCCGCAATTCTTCCCTGATGCAGCACAATACCGCCCAAAAGCTGCACCGGATAATGCTCCATATTCAGCACTCTTCTGGCTGCTTCCCGCACGCAGGCAAAGGCCTCCGGCAATATATCATCCAAAGTTTCTCCTGCCGCCAGTCTTTGCTTCAGCTTTGCGGTTTGCCCCTTCAGCTCCTCATCGCTCATTTCCAGCATGCCGGGTCTTAAGTCTTCTATCTTTTTTACAATCGGTTGGATTCTTTTTAATTCTCTTTCACTATGCGTCCCAAAAATCTTTTCTATCAGGCTCATTCCTTTTCTCCTGTACCATTATTAACATCAATTTGTTATTTTACCACTTATATACTCTTACTGCAATCGTAAGTCCAAGTATTAACAAAAAATTCATATCCTAAGCATTTTGGTCACTTTTCCGTATTTTTTTGTCTAAAAATATTTATCCACATTTTTCTCCTCTGTTCTCCATAATTTTCTTCCGGATTTTTGATGAAAACAGCCTTATTTTATGCTTGTCCACCAAGTTGTCCACATTTTGACGACTTGTCCACATTTTCTAGCCCCTTTTATCCCTTTTTTATTTTCTCTATTTTTTGTTTATAATGCCAAAAATCCTCCTTTTTCTCCTCTTTTTTCCTTTTTACAATTATAAAACTTGTCTTTAAAAAGAATTAAAATTATCAGTATAATTTATTATTCCATTGAATTTTTCTAATTTCTGTGTTATACTGGTTTTATCTAAAAGGAAGGAGCTGAAGTATATGCGTTATACGATTATCGGAAAAAACATTGAAGTTACAGAGGGATTACAAGAGGCTGTAAAGGATAAGTTATCCAAGCTCGAAAAGTACTTTAAGGATGACACCGTAGCAAAGATTACCCTGAGCGTGCAAAAGGATGAGCAAAAAATCGAGGTTACCATTCCCACCAAGCATCGGCTGATCAGAGCGGAGGAAAGTTCCAACGACATGTATGTGGCGATTGATTTGGTGAATGACATTATCGAAAGGCAGATTAAGAAATACAAGAATAAGCTGATTGATAAGAAGCAGTCCGCACACTCTTTCTCCGATTTGTTCATCAACGATGAGGAGGAAAGCGGCTATGACGACAACATCCAGATTGTAAAGTTCAAGCGTTTTGATATTAAACCGATGACAGCGGAGGAGGCTTGTCTGCAGATGGAGATGCTGGGGCACAGTTTCTACGTATTCGTAAATGCCGATACGGAGCAGACCGCCGTTGTTTACAAGAGAAAGAACAATACCTACGGATTGATTGAAGCAGAGTTCTAAGGCACTCTTCTTCTATGATAATATTATTTGTACCGAATGGGGGTGTCGCAGCGTTGCGGCACCCTCATTTTGAAATGTAAGAGGCCAAAAAAAGCGCCGGTTTACACCAGCGCCACCAATATTTTTCCGCTTCCCCTGTACACATTGACAAAACCCTCGCCGGATACTGCAGAACCCAGAAGGCTCTTGGAGGATTTCTCCACGGTAAACTGCAAGGAGGATGACCAGGCAATCGCCATATTGCCGTCAATCTTTACTTCATCATTATCCAGTACAAACTCAATCAGTTCATCTCTGGCCACCGGGCTCTCCAACACGGCAATGCCGTTTCCCGTCAGGGACAGGTTAAACAGTCCCTCCTTACCCAAGGCGGCAGAGGAAAGATTGCTGCGCATAACGATCTGCTGCTTTATACCGGCGTCACAGGCAAGGAACAAACCGTCGTCCAAGACCATGCCCCCCCAGGCGGAAACTTCCTCCAGCAAAATATGCCTGTAGGTCGGCTCCAGCATCAGAAGTCCCTTTCCCTTGTATTCCGGTTTCGCCGTACTCTCATTGCTTACCTTGGCAGCCAGAGCCTTTCCGAAGAAATCTCCTACCCCTTTAATGCCCGAACTCATGCTTACGCTGCCTGCCGTCCACTGCATGGAGCCCGCCTGTACGGCAAAGGCATTGTCATTTAATTCAATCAGCACCTGCCGCTTTCTCACATTCATCTCGGCGGCATAGTAAGCGCTTAAGGCAGTGGCGGCATTGACGCTCAAATCCCGCTGATGCTCAAAAACCTTGACTCCCTGCTTTTCCTCAATCAACAGCATATTTTTATTGTTGTATAAATTGTTGTACCGTATCATATCTCCCTCCTTGTTCGTATCTACAGCATTATAACACCAATTTACATCCTCTTTTTGAACAAGGCCTTACAATTTTATGACGCCGTAGCCCAAAGCGGGATCCGGATGTGCGCGAAGATACTCCCGCAGCTTTTTTTGCAGGCTGCTCTCCTTATCTCCTCTCTGTCCGCTTTCCAAAACTCGTTGACTTGCCTGGGCAAAATCGTAGCGAATCTCCCGAACGGTAAACAAGCGCTGAAAATCCCGAATACCGCTCTTTTCCGGCAAAAGCTCCAGAATATGCGGACTTAAAAGCCATGAAAGACAGTCCGCCTCCGCATATTCCGGAAAAAGCGCTCCCGCCAGTGCAAAAGCGGCTTCACAGGCCTCCTTGTTCAGGCGCTCCCCCTCCGGAATATGAATATGCAGCATCCTTTTTTGCACATCCTCTTCAAACTGCAAACGCCCCAACCGGTATATCCTGCCCTTTAAGCTGCCCAGGAGCCAGCCGTATTCGATCAGCCCCGTTTTTCGGCTCTTTCTTTGGTAATGCTCCTGCCAAATTCGTATATCGGACAAGGTATCATAAGCGGCCTCCTCCGGTACAAAGAGCTCCAAAATCCTGCGTCTGTGCCGATGCTTGGCGCTTTGCAGTCCCTTTTCTTTTCGCAGAGCCAATGCCTCCCGCAAAGAGGGATACATTTCCTGCGCCAGACGCAGATACAGCTCCAGCGCAAAAGCCTCCTTATCCGCTTTTTCTTCCAGCAGCTGCAAAAATCTTTCCTCCTGCTCATCAAAGGCGCTCCGCCATACAGCGTACTCCGCTTCCTCTATTTGCTCCTTCCGCAAAAACGCCCGAACTTCCTCGCCAAAATGCAAGGCTTCCAAAAATGTAGATTTAAGCTTCATCAACCTTTCACCGAACCTTTCATCATACCGGACACCAGAAAACGCCTGAACACAAGAGCCAGAAAGGCGGGCGGAATAATCGCCAGTACCCCCGCCGCCGCCGTCAGTCCGTAATGTACGCTGTCCTTTGTTACAAACTCCGAAGTGACAATGGCAATCGGCTTGGTTTCAATATTGGATGCCAGAATTAAGGGTATTTGGAACTGGCTCCAGGTGCTTAAGAAAATAATAAGCAGCGCGGAAACCAGAATCGGATAGGAAAGGGGCAAAATCACCTGCCAAAACACTCCCATACCGGTACAGCCGTCCACCAGAGCCGCCTCGTCAAGATCCGCCGGAATACTGCTGAAATAATTCGACAAAAGCCAGGTAATCACCGGCAAATAGGCGCTGACATACACCAGACTCAAGGCGTACATATTGTTCAACAGCCTCCACTGCATAAACATTTTATATAATGGTATAATCGTTGCCATCACGGGAATCGCCATGGTAATCAGCAAACCGTTTTTTATCACAGCCTTACCCGGAAACCGCATCCTCGAAAGGGCATAAGCGGAAAAGGCGGATACCGGCAGGCAGAACAAAATGGTCAGAAGACTTGCCGCCACCGCATTTTTCATTCCGCCAAACAGCAAAGAGCCCTGTCTGGAATACAGGTCCAATAAAATGAGGTAATTTTTCCAGTTATAGCTGTCCGGCAAAAAACGCAAGGATTCTTCCAGCATCTGGGCGTCCGGCGTAATGGAAATGATAAAGGTCCATATAAAAGGTCCCGTAAAAAAAATCAAAAACAGCAACAGGGCGAATACATATAGTATTTTTTTTACCATTTTCATCTCAATATTTCACCTCCCTGTTCAAATTCCGGATATAGAAAAATCCCAAAATCCCCGCCAAGAACATCACGATATAAGTCAGAGCACTTCCCTTCCCGAAATCCATAAACGAGAAAGTGGTGAGATAGCTTTCAATCAAAAGACTTTTCCCTATATTGGAATAGCCGTTTAAAGCTACGATTTCATCAAAAACATTGATGGCACTGATGGAGGTGGAGGTCACCCCGATGCCGATAAAGGGAAGCATCAAGGGTGCAACGATGCAGCGAAAGCGTGTAAAAGCTCCGGCACCGTCTATACGGGCGGCTTCCAGCAAACTGTCCGGCACAGACTGCCGCCCCGCCAGACAAACCAAGGTCATAAAAGGAATCAGGCGGTAAGACACCACCACCGCCACGACACTCAATAAACTCCAGCGTCCATTCAGCCATTCAACCGGTTTTTCTATCCATTGCAGACGCAACAAAAGCTTATTCAAAAATCCGTAGCCCGAATAGAAAACAAATTTCCACAGCAGGGCATTGACAAAAGGCGGCAGAGCCCAGGGCAATATGGCAATCGCCAGCAAAATCCCCTGAAACCTCACCTGAATATGCAAAAATAAAGCCAGCAGTATGGAAAGCAGAGCGGTTAACAGCACTACCGCAACAAGAATATAGGCGGTATTGAGCAGCACCGTCCGAAAAGAAGAGGAGCCCAGTATACTGCTGTAATTACGCAGACCGATAAAGCGGATATCCTGCGGCTTCGTCAACTTCCAGCGCTTTAAACTGTATGTAAAGGTTTCTATAATCGGATATGCCACCAGCACCAGCATAATGAGCAGCATCGGCGACAGAAGCATATAGGCAAGTCTGTTTTTTCTCATCCCTTTTCCCCTTCATCCTATTTGAAAATAACGAGTGAAGCCCCCTCCACTCGTTATTTTGCATATCTTACTGATTATCCGCAATCAGCTCCTTGATTTTATCGTCCATCTGTGTAAAAGCTTCATCCACAGTGATATTTCCCAAAGCCATTTCATTTACGGCATTGTAAATGGCATTGCTCATTTCGTTATAATATACCGGAACGCCGTTCGGGAACGGGGAAGCAATCAGCTTTGCCTGCTCCAGCATCGCTCCTGCATTCTCAATCTTGCCCTCCTCAATCAGCTTCTCCAAAACGCTGTTTCTCGTCGGAAGATTACCCAACTCCGCATTCAGCTTCTCCTGTACTTCGGCAGAAGTATACCAATCAATGAACTTCTTTGCCGCTTCCTTGTTCTCGGAAAACCTGGTAATACCCAGAGCCTCCGGCAAAGCCATGGTATGGGCTGCAGCTGTGGTTTTGCCCGGCATCAGAATAGGGCTGACTTCACCCACCACCTGACTCTTTTCCGGATTATTCACCGTGCTGACATAGGAGGTCGGTCCCGTTAAAAAGCTTGCCGTTCCGGCGGTCAGTCTTCTGTAGGTTTCGCTGCCGTCCGCCGTCTTATCCGCCGGAGAAATTAACTCCTCCTGAATCAGCTTGTCGTAAAACTGCAACGCCGCCTTCACGGAATCCTCATTCAGGGTATCGTCACGATTGAATACCACGCCGTTCATCGTATATGCCGTCCAAATCAAACCGGTGCTGGTCTTTTCCTCCGCCGTCAGCACCAGCGGATACGGATGCTCTGCAATGCCTGCCGCCTTAATCGCCTTTACCGACTCATATACCTTATCATAAGTATCCGGCACCTCGGAGATGCCCGCCTCCTCAAAATGCTTGGTATTGTAATAAGCGATACGATAGTCGTTGGAATACGGAATCGCCAAAATCTTATCCCCTACCGTAAAAGAAGAAATCGTCGGCATATCTGCCAAATCCGCTTCGCTCACCGTAAGCGGCTCCAACCAATCCGCCGTTTCAAACTCTCCTACCCAGGACCAGTCTACTTCCACCACATCGGCACTGGCCTCACCGCCGGAAGCGGCAATGGCAATTTTATCACGAATCGCATCCCAATCCACCTGCTGAATGCTGACGGTAATACCCGTGCTGTCCGTAAACTCCTTCAGCAAGGCATCGGAAGGCACCGCCCACTCCGGTATCATCACCGTAATGGCTTCCCCCTCCGCAGCAGTCTGAGCTGCCGTCGTTTCCGCCGCTGCAGCGCTTGTCTGCGCTACCTCTGTCTGCGCCTGTGCCGTTGTTTCGCTCTGCGACTGTGTCTGTGCCCCGCAAGCCGCTAAAGAAAGCGCCGCGGCGGTAAACACAAGTGTTCTGCCTACATTTTTCCTCATCATTTCTCCTTTCCTTATCCCTTAATGCTGGAACCCAAAATTCCTTTTACCAAAAACTTCTGTATGAATATAAATATCAATAAAGTGGGTATCATGGATATCACGCTTGCCGCCATCTGGGTTTCCCAGGTCGTCTTATACAACGACTGATAGTCCGTCAGCGCCAAAGCCAAGGTACGGTTCTCCGGCGACAAAATAAAGGTTCTGGCAAACAGCAAATCCCCATAAGCCCGAATAAAGGCAAATAAGCCTGCCGTAATAATGCCCGGATACATCAGGGGTGCCAATACGTAACGCACGCCCTGCAAGCGGGAACAACCGTCCATCCACGCCGCTTCTTCCATTTCCTCGGGAATATCACAAAAATAAGAATACAGCAGCCAAAGACTCATGGGCAGGCAGACCGCACAGCCTGCTATCATCAAGGCAAGCTTGGTATCCAGTAAATCCAGACGCTTAAATACCACGTACATGGGCGCCGCCAATATCACCTCCGAAAACATCTGCGCCATAATCATCAGCAGCATCATTGTCTTGCGCAGCCGAAAGCGGTACCTGGATACCGCATAGGCAGCCAACACACCGATGATGACGCAAATGCCGGCGCTGCCTGCAGATACCAGTAAGCTGTTTTGCAGCGCAGGCAAAATGCTCTTTTCACCAAATAAAACCGTCCGATAATTGACCCACTGCAAATCTTTGCCAAACCACACAGGCGGCCACCTGCGTATATCTTCATATTTTTGCAGGGAAGTATTGAGCATAATCAGCAAAGGACTGATAAATAAGGCTGTATACAAAGCGTATACCAAGGTTCTCACGAGCTTTGACAGCTTTTTTTTCATGCCCATCCTACGCTTCCTCCACATCCATTTTAAAATACAGCAGGGAGCAGGCAAGCAGAATAATAACGGCAACGCTTGACAAGGCATAGGCACTGCCTAAATTGAACTTTGCAAAAGCCTGCTCATGTATTTTCAGTATCAGCGTTTCCGTTGCGCGCATCGGCCCTCCTCCCGTCAATACAAAGATGACATTAAAGGAATTAAAGGTCCATATTCCCACCAGAATCAAACAAACCAAAAATACCTTTTTGATGCAAGGGCAGGTAATGCTGAAAAAGCGCCGTAAAACGCCTGCTCCGTCCACCTTGGCACTCTCATATAAAGAGGGATTTATGGCTGAAAGCCCCGCCATAAACATCATGGACACCATGGGCAGACCAAGCCAGGTATCCACGAAAGCTGCGGCAAAAAATGCCCTTGTCGGATCAGATAAAAATGCAATATTTTCCTTCAAGAGCCCCAACTTCTGCAAGTAATAATTCAGATATCCGTAATTGCCGTCCAAAATCCATTTCCAAATCACCGCAACCGCTGCCTGCTGCAGTGCCCAAGGAAGCAGGGACAGGAACTTCAAGGTTTTGGAAAAATACATCTCCCCCGTCATAAACAAAGCCATAGCAAAGCCCAGGGAAAGCTTCAGCAATACCGTCACCGCCGTGTAGCGAAAAGTCAAAGATAAGGCAGATAAAAACACCTTGGACTCCAAAAGCTTTCGATAATTTTCAAAGCCTACAAAATGCATACTGCCGTCCAAAATGGCTATTTGATGAAAAGAGCCCCACAGAACCTTATATATCGGATATCCGAACAATAAAGACATCATGAACAAAAGGGGAGCCAATAAAATATACGGCTCCAACCTTTTCATCCGATTACTTTTTCGCATTGCCTACTGTGTAAGCTCCGTCTGCGCCTCTTCCAAAGCTTCAGCCGCACCCGTCTGCCCCGTCAGGGTCTTTTGCACTGCCGTCAGGAAAGCCTTGTTAAAGCTGTCCCAATCGGAAACCTGAGGCTCACTGATACCGTACTCGATGCTTGCCGCAAATGCCTGCATAAATGCACTGGTAAATCTTTCGTCCTCAAACTCTTCCTTCAAAATCGGGAACCAGCCGAAAGCCTCTGAAATCGGTCTTTGATACTCCGCCTGTCCCATAAACTCTACAAATTTCCAAGCCAAATCCTTGTTCTTGCTGATACCGGAGATAACATAAGAGTCCGTTACCAGGGTTTCCGCCTTCTGCGCCCCCTCCGGAAGCGGTGCCACCGCATACGGCGCAGTAGCTGCAGCCGCATCCAGGGTTTCCTTCTCCCACGGACCGGATACAAACATAGCCAAATCACCATTGGCAAATAAGCTTGCCTGGTCTGCACGAGCCGTGCTGACTACATCCGGAACCAGACCGTCCTCATTAAACTTTTTCAGGTATTCCAAGGTCGCCACATTCTCCGGTGTATTGAAGCTGTAATTACCCTCGCTGTCTACCAGAGCGCCCTTATTCTGATAAATAAAATTCAAAAGCTCATCCGTTCCGCTGGTAACATCCGTAGGAATCGCAAAGCCGTAAATATCCGGGTTCGCCGCCTTTACGCTCTTTGCCGTTTCATACAACTCATCCCAGTTGCTTGGCGCTTTTTCAATCAGATCGCTTCTGTAGTATAAGGCTCTGGAAGAAAATGCCATCGGGATACCGTACTGCTTGCCGCCTACTACGCCTGTCGCCAATACAGACTCTACTCTCTTCTCCTTAAACTCCGCCGTCATATAAGAAGTCAAATCCTCTGCCACGCCAAGTTCCGCCAGCTGTCTTAAGGTTCTGGATCCCGTCAACATAATATCCGGCGCATCCCCCGCCTGATACAGGGATACAATCTTGGAATTTAATTCATCCCAACCTACGGAAACAATTTCCACCTTTACGCCCGCATTGGCAGCCTCAAAACCGGCAATACCGTTGTCCAGCTCCTCTTTCAGATAACCGGCATCATATCCCGGTACCAAAAACTTCAATACTGTAGACTCCGCCGCTGCCGTGCTGCTCTCTGCACTTGTCCCCTCCGTCGCCGCCGCTGTGGTTTCCGCAGCCGAAGACCCGGAGTCGGCTGCTGTTGTAGCTGTTGCCCCTCCTGTGCAGGCAGACAACAAACTGCCGGCAAGCAGCATTGCCGCAAAACTGAAAGCCATTCTTCTTTTCATCATACATAAGTCCCTTTCTTCTTTGTTTTTTCAAAGCTTATAGTATTATAGCAAAGTCTTTTTGTGATATCTATACTATTTTTAGCTTCAAAGCTTATTGTTTAATCGTTATTTTCTATAAATATCTTTTATTATAGATATTTTCTATTTTCATTATCCGCCTTTCTTGTTTACAATCTGTTTAGAATCACTTTAAAAAGGAGTTTAGATATCCATGTATATTTATAACAGCACGCACCAGTTCCATAATCGGAAGGATTACTCTCCCCACAGCGAAAAAATCGAAAAGCTGCAGGTAATCAAAAATGAAGAATTTGGTTTCTTCGTCAGTTTTGACATTCCCGAAAAGACCTATGTCTGCCTGGGCAGGCACGAGGACCTGCCTTGGTGGGGGCTGCAAAATCGCTGCCGTTTTGAAACCCTTATACACACAAGTAGCCAAAGCCTGGTCTTGGAAAACAAGCTTTGTGCCTATGTCCGTGATGATGACGGCACGTTGTATGCCGATATGCTCAGCAATGAACCTGCTCTGTACTATGAGCCGGGCCGCGTGCCTGTCTATGTGGGAGGAAAGGTTTTGGCTGAATCCGAAGACAGGCATATTGATTTGGAGTTCCGGCTTTACCGCAATGAAGGATACCAAAAAGAAATTTTAATCGATACCCGCTCCTTCTCCATACAGATTATGGACTTTTCTTTGGAAAAAGAGGATGAGATATTCTTTCTGGATCTTTGGCAACATCCCTGCTCCTGGGCAAGAGCCTACGGTTTGGAATACTTCGGTGAAGCGCATTTTGCTCTGATGGAGCACTACATCGCCGCTTTGGCAAAGCTCGGACAGCGGGTAATTACCCTGGTGGTTTCGGATTTCCCTTGGGCGGGACAGAAATGTTTTGCGGTTAAAGAAAATGCTTCCCGCCTGTACGAATACAATATTGTCAACGTTTTCCGCAAATCCGGAAAACTGCAGGCTGATTTTTCTGCCTTTGATCGCTATATCGAGCTTTGTATGCAGTATGGCATCCGGGAGGAAATCAATCTGTTCGGCATTTGCGGAAACTGGCATGGCTCCGATTTTTCTTCCCCCCTGACGGACTATGAGGATCCTATACGCATCCGTCTTTATGACGAGGATGAATCCTGCTTTGACTACATCCGGAGTAAAGAGGAACTGCAGTCCTACCTTTCCCTTTTGTTCGCCCATCTGGAGGAAAAGGGTTATATGTCCATCAGTAAAATTGTGGGGGATGAACCGAGCAATGCCGCTCATTTCCGGCAGTTTCAGCATTTTCTGTCACAGTGCCACAGTAAGATACCTGCTTTTAAATATGCCCTGCACAGCAAGGAGTTCCTGGAGCAGTACGAGGGCTCTCCGGAAAGCTTTTCTCTCAACTCCGCTTTTATCGGAACCTATGTGCAGGAAGGGCAGATGACGGGGCTTTTAAGAGAACATGCCAAAGAAATGAGCTGGTATCCCTGCTGTTTCCCAAGGACTTTAAATACCTTTGTTTCCAGTCCTTCTATAGAATCCAGATACCTTGGCTTATATACTTATTTATGGCAGTTTAAGGGAATGCTCCGCTGGGCTTATGCCCTGTATACAGAGGAGCCGATGAAGGATATCTCCTATAAAAAAGAATCCTGGGCAGCCGGCGATATGTTTTTCGTCTATCCCGGCAAGGACATGCGTCCTGTTTCCAGTATTCGCGAAAAGAATATGCTGTTTTCCATACAGGATTTTAACCTCTTTCATAAGCTGGAAAAGCGAGGGCTTCCCGTACGGGAAATCTTGCGCGAAAAACTGAACATCCGTATTCTCGCTGCGAATCGGGATAAGGATTTGTATCTGGATCCTTATACGGATTATGAGATATACAAAGAAATACGGGACGAATTGATTGGGAGCATAGGCTAGGAAAATGAAAAGAACGGTTTTATATTATTTACAGAAGCATCATATCGATATTGACGCCGCCTGCAACGGCCTTTGGGGCTGCGGCAGGTGTAAAGTCAGGCTCGGCAGGCACTTTCCCGTTCTGGAAAATGATGCCGCCTATCTTAGCCCTGAGGAACTGGCGGAGGGCTACCGCCTTGCCTGTGAGCATTATGTGGATGAGGAGGAATTTGCCAAAATAAAGGAGGCTTTATCTTAGCCTCCCTTCTATTTTTCCTTCAGCAGACAGCTGTATTTTCTGCCTGCATCCAAAAAAGCATCTATTTTCTCCTCTTCCGTGGTCAGCGGCAGATTGCAGCCCGGCGTCAGCACAAAGCCTTTCCTGCACTGCCGCCCGGCTTCTATGCATTTTTTCACTTCCTGTTCTATCTGTTCTTTCGTCCCTTTTGCGATAATATGTACAGGATCCACATTTCCTGCCATTGCTTTACAATCTGCAAAAAAGCGGCAGGCCTCTACAATATCCATTTCGTTGTCAATGCTGAACAGCGCAATATCCAAGTCTTTAACCCTATCCCAAATCTTTTTGGTATTTCCGCAAACGTGATAACTCGGTCTTCCTCCCGACTTCTGACGTATATAGGAAGTAATCTCCTGTGTATAAGGCAGTGCAAATTCGGCATACATTTTCGGGCTGATCATGGTTGTGGAAGCAATCGGATCCGCCAGGGAAAATCCCACATCCAAAACCGCAAAAATATCCACCACCCTCTTTACATTCCGTGTAACATAGCGCAAAAGCTTATGCACTTCTTCCGGATTCCTGACCAAGGCTTTCAGGAACTTGTCCAGCCCCAACAAAAAGCTTGCCAAAGTCATAGGTCCCGAAACCGCTACACCTACGCCGCAAATCCCCTCTGCCATTTCCCGCAGCCTGGCGCTGGCGTTGTAATACATTTGCAGTTTTCCGCTGTTGATATCCACATCCTTTAGGCTTTCCACCCCGTGAATATCCGTAAGGGCATATTCCTCCACATAAACCATACCCTGCTCGGGATAATGAGCCTTAATCCCCATTGCCTCCGCAATGCCGTAAGCGTTCGGACCCACGCCCATACCGTCCAGGCCGAAACGGTTAAAAGAAAAAACCTCCGCTTCCACCAGGTTATCCTCACTGTTCCAGTATTCTCTGGTATTTTTCCCAATCATTCTTGCTTTGATTTCGCCCAAAAAGGGATCCATAATCAGTCTGTCATAATCCAGACCCTTCGCAATCGCCTCTCCTCTTTCCTTCGGCGTCATACTGTCTTTGGGATGTATCTGTAATTTCATCGGTATTTTCTCCTTCATGATTTTCCACAGATAGTATAGCATCAAGTCCAAAAACAGACTACCTTTTTATGCTTTTCCCTTATATAATAGATTCATCAAACCAGCGAAGGAGGCTTTTCTTGATACCGGAAAATTCCGTTTTTTCAGCCCTGTCCCATTTGGATAAAGAGCAAGGTCGGCAAGTGGAAAAGCTTGTACAGCTTTGTCGTTCCCATGATCACAGCTCCTTATCCTGCCCTGTCAACGAGGAGGAATGCACTTATTTTTTACAATATAAAAACAAGTCCCTGATTGCTCTGCTGTGCATCTGCACCTATCACGAAGCAGAGCATGAATGTATTGCATTTACTGCACCGCAATGGAGAAAGCAGGGATATTTTTCTCTTCTGTTTTCCTATGCCTTAGCATATTTGCAAAGCAAAAGCGCAGGTGGAAAAAAACTGCGGCTTTTGTTTAATATTGAAAGCCGAGAGGATGCCGCTTCCCACATTCTGCATAAAATGGGTGCCCGTCATATGAATACGGAATATATGCTGCTTCTGCCTCTGAAAAAGGTACAGCCTGTATCCTGCAAAAGCTATGATATACGAAAAGCCTCACGCTTTTCCACCCTTTACCAATACAGCATCTTTTGGGAAGGGGCTCGTATCGGCTCCTTTTGTGTTTTTGCTTTATCGGAAGAAATCTATTATTTTCATTCTTTTCATTTGTTCAAAAAATATAGGGGAAAAGGGCACGGAAAATCCTGCTTTGCCGAAATCTTAAGTATGCTTGCAGACCCTAAAGGGACAGAAAAAAAATACGTACAGCTGCATGTATCTGCCGATAACCTGCCCGCAGTACGTATATATCAAAGCTTCGGCTTTACGCTTTCCTCCAGCCTCCATACCTATTTTATCGAAGTATAAGCTACATTTCGCAGAAAATAAAAAAATCCCGAATCGAAATGATTCAGAACTGCCAAAATCAAGAGAATTTACAAAGAAGTGCCGCAAACCGGAATCGAACCGGTACGGGTATTTCTACCCACGGGATTTTAAGTCCCGGGCGTCTGCCTGTTCCGCCACTGCGGCAAAGCGACCCAAATCGGACTCGAACCGACGACCTCCGCCGTGACAGGGCGGCGCTCTAACCAACTGAGCCATTGGGCCTGAATAAAACAAAGCTCCCTGAGTAGGACTTGAACCTACGACACCGCGGTTAACAGCCGCGTGCTCTACCGACTGAGCTATCAAGGAATATGTTGATGAACATAAAGCATACGGTATGCCTTATAATGGAGCTTCAGGGACTCGAACCCGGGACCGATCGGTTATGAGCCGATTGCTCTAACCAACTGAGCTAAAGCTCCCAGCAAGTGCAATGCACTCGAAATGACCCCAACGAGGTTCGAACTCGTGTTACCGCCGTGAAAGGGCGATGTCTTAACCACTTGACCATGGGGCCTGAATAAATTTTTCATCATACCCTGAAAACCACACATCAAACAACAAACACTTCCTAAACGACTTCTTGGTTAAACCCTCGACCTATTAGTAATCATCAGCTTAATACATTACTGTACTTACACCTTGACCCTATCTACCTCATAGTCTT
>JBGZHY010000069.1:0-28835 GCA_041848045.1 Lachnospiraceae bacterium | reverse complement strand
CTGATTTTGCACAGCCACGACAGCAATATCCACAAGTTTCCGGTTCTTCCCGCAGCCGTTCGTACCTTAGGAATCGGTATGCTTTCGGAGAAAAGCCTTTCCATTTCCTCCAAAGAGCTGATTAAAATATCCAAAAAGGTTATTGCCAATCTGACGGCTGATTCTCCTGTCGGACCGGTCAGATAAAATTCCCTCTTTTCCTTTTTCCCTGCCTGTGCTATACTCTATTCATCCGCTAGGGGTGCTTCGGCTGAGAGGTGTATACCGACCCTTATAACTTGATTTGCATAATCGCAACGAAAGGAAGCGTTTCATCCCCGCGGTTTATTTTATATAATCGGAAAGGGGTTTTTTTATGCAACAAAAACGATTGATGACTACCAAACAACTGGCAACGAGCGCCATCTGTATCGCTCTGGCCTCCGTACTGTCCATGCTCAAGATTTACCATTTTCCTTTCGGCGGTTCCGTCACGGCTTTTTCCATGCTTTTTATCTGCCTACCGGGCTTTTTTTACGGTCTGCCCACGGGCCTCCTTTCGGGCTTTGCCTATGGCCTGATTCAATTTGCCATAGAGCCCTACTTCTTAAGTCCCTTACAGTTTTTTGTGGATTATGTTCTGGCTTTTTCCGCCCTCGGTTTATCCGGGCTGTTTTGTCGCGGTACCAAAGGACTTGTACCGGCTTATCTTTGTGCCATTGCGGGAAGATATATATTCGCGGTCATTTCCGGCTATGTATTCTTTGCGGAATATGCCTGGGAAGGCTGGGCGGCTCTGCCTTATTCTCTTTGTTACAACGGCGCCTATATTTTTGCCGAGGGGCTGCTTACGGTGAGTTTTCTTTGCATACCGGGGGTACAGAAGGTTCTGCTGAAATTAAAACGCGAAAACCATTCTTAAAAGAAGGACTTTTCCGAGGGCTGCGGTCTTTCGGAAAAGTCTTTCTTTATTTGGACAACAAAAAAGCCGGTACGTATACCAGCCCATCTTTAAAAACAATTGCCTAATAGCGACGCTAACACATAACGCTTACCTCGATGATGGCACTAACTTAGGACTTACTGTTGTTATGGAAATAATAGCATTTTTTGCGCTTTTTGTCAATATACAAGCAAAAATTTCCTCTATTTTTATTTGATAAATTATTGACATTTCCAGAAAAGAGGTATATGCTATTAAAAAATTGATATTTTTTTAACCATTTCTTATGTAAGAGGAGGACAAAACATGAAAAGATTTACATTACCTCGTGACTTGTATTACGGAAAAGGTGCTTTGGAGGTGCTCAAAACCTTTGAAGGCAAGAAGGCCATGGTGTGCGTAGGCGGTACTTCCATGCAGAAGTTCGGCTTTCTGGATAAGGTATGCGCCTATCTGCAGGAGGCAGGCTTTAGCGTAAGCCTTTTTGAAGGCATAGAGCCGGATCCTTCCGTTGAAACCGTTATGCGCGGCGCGGAAGCCATGCTTGCCTTTGAGCCGGACTGGATTGTTGCTGTCGGCGGCGGCTCACCGATTGATGCCGCCAAAGCCATGTGGATTAAATACGAATATCCGGAAACCACCTTTGAAGATATGTGTAAGATATTCGGTATTCCAAAACTCCGCAAAAAAGCAAAATTCTGTGCCATTTCCTCCACTTCCGGCACGGCTACGGAAGTAACGGCATTCTCCATCATTACGGATTATGCAAAAGGCATCAAGTATCCGATTGCCGATTATGAAATCACGCCGGACATTGCCATCGTAGATCCCGAGCTTGCCTATACCATGCCGCAAAAGCTGGTAGCCCATACCGGTATGGATGCCATCACCCATGCGGTAGAGGCATATGTGTCCACCGCAAATTCCGATTATACAGATCCTCTCGCTTTGCACGCCATTGCCATGATTAAAGAAAGTCTGGAAAAATCTTATCAGGGGGACACGGACAGCCGTGACCGCATGCACGATGCACAATGTCTTGCCGGTATGGCTTTCACCAATGCTTTGCTGGGCATCGTTCATTCCATGGCTCATAAAACCGGCGCCGCCTTCGACGATTTCGGTGCACACATCATACACGGCGCTGCCAATGCCATGTATCTGCCGAAAGTCATTGCCTTTAACGCGAAGAATCCGGAAGCGGCCAAACGCTATGCCGTGATTGCGGATTATATCCGTTTGGGCGGAGAAAGTACGGAAGAAAAGGTTCAGCTTCTGATTACTTTCTTACGGAATATGAATAAGGCACTGAACATCCCTTTATGTATTCGACAATATGGCGCAGACTCCTATCCTTGTGAGCAGGGCTTTGTACCGGAGGATGTATTCCTGGACAGGCTGCCTGCCATCGCCGCCAATGCCATCGCCGACGCCTGCACGGGCTCCAACCCTAGACAGCCGTCCCGGGAAGAGATGGAAAAGCTGCTGAAATGCTGCTACTACGATACGGAAGTGGATTTCTAAACTGCGATATGTCAAAAGCAACAAGCCTCCGATTCCCTTCTTTTCGGAATCGGAGGCTTGTTGCTTATCTTTTATCTGTCCTTTATGGAAGTATAGGCTTTTAATTCCCCTACATACTTGGTTGCCGGACGCATAATCCTGCCGTCGTAGAGTTTGTTCTCGATATTGTGTGCCAGCCAACCCACCGTTCTTGCACAGACAAACAAAGGCGTAAACAAATCTCTCGGAATCCCCATCATATCATAGGCAAAACCGCTGTAATAATCCACATTATTGCTGATGGTTCTGCCCTTCCGCTCCATTACCACGTCTTTGACAATCTTTTCAAACAACACATAAAATTCAAACTCTTCCGTTCGATTCTTCTCCTTTGCCACGTCACGGCAATACTGCTTCAGCAGCTCCGCTCTCGGATCCGTCATGGTGTAAACCGCATGTCCGAAGCCGTATACCAAACCGGATTTATCAAAAAATTCCTTGTTTAAAATCTTGTTGACAATAGCTCTGATTTTATCCTCATCCTTGGTAATGCCGATGGCAGCGATGATTTCCTCCATCATATTGGCAACGCTGACATTGGCACCGCCGTGCTTCGGTCCTTTTAGGGAACCGATGCTGGCCACCATGCTGGAATAAATATCCGTTCCGGTGGAAGACACCACCACATTGGCAAAGGTGGAGTTGTTACCGCCGCCGTGATCGGCATGCAGCATCAGCAAGGTATCCAGCAAATCCGCCTCTTCTTCTGTAAACTTTCCGTCTGCCCGCAGCAAATACAGAATATTTTCCGCAATGGAATATTCCTTCCTCGGATAATGGATAAACAGGCTGTCCCGGTTGAAGTAATGCATCTTGGACTGATAAGCGTAGCACATAATCGTCGGCAGCTTCGCCACAATGGACAGACCCTTAATCAGGGTGGCAAATACCTCCACATTGTCCGGATCCTCATCAAAGTTATATAGGGACAGCACGGAGCTTTGGAGAACATTCATCAGGTTCTGCCCGGGCATACGCAGCAAATTCATTTCCAGGAAGCTGTCGGGAAGCTTATACAATTCTCTGAACAAACGTGAAAAATTGTCCAATTCCCTGTGAGAAGGCAAAAAGCCGAAAAGCAGCAAAAAAATCACTTCTTCAAAGCCTCGGGTACTGCCCACGTTGCCGTCAATCAAATCATTCAGAGAGTAGCCTCTATAATACAGATAGCCGTCCACATTTGTCTTTACACCGTCAATAATTTCGTATCCCACTACATCGCTTACCTTCGTAAGACCTACTCTTACACCGGTTCCGTCCTCATTTCGCAGACCCTTTTTGACATCATACTCCTTAAAAAGCAGATTCGGAATATCTGTAAAATACTGACTCTTCCCAAATTCCTGTGCAAAAAAATTATCTGTCATATACTTCTCTCCTTTTCTTTATTTATCAATTGCCGATAATGTTGCGGATGGCAACCGGATTTCTGTAATTCCAGCTGGAAATCTTAATGCCCGATCTTCTGCTGGCGGCGTGCACCACCTGTCCGTTGCCGATGTACATACTGACATGATTGATCTTTCCGGATTTGTTTGCATAGAAAATCAAATCTCCCGGACGCATCTGGGAGCTGTCTATCTTCGTTCCCATCTGTGCCTGCGAACCGGAATAATGAGGCAGGCTGTAACCGTATTTTCCCAATACCTGCATGGTAAAGCCGGAGCAGTCCACACCCTTGGTCAGACTGGTACCTCCCCAAACATAAGGATTTCCCAAAAACTGCAACGCATAGTTCACCACATTGGTACGCACCGAACTGATGCCGCTGCCCTCGCCCGTCAGCGGATTGAACTTCACCCCTTCATTCAGGGCATAGCGAACATCCACAAATTCGGTACTCACATAGGTATTGTTGTCATCCTCCAGCTCGATCTCTATCCAGCCCTCCAGCTGCTTGATGACGGGATATTTTTCCGCATTGGTAATCTGCGTCCAAATCTTGGATTCCAGACTCGGCTCGGAACGAACATTCAAAACCGGAGTATTGACAATCACCATCAGCTGCGCTTCAGCCAAAGCAATATCCTTTGCCGCCGCTCCCGTGGTAATATAATCCGAGCTGACATAGCCCGTAACCGGTCCGGATTTTATCTTGTACCAGCCGTCCAAGGTTTCCAAGATATCCGCCGCCGCATGCTTGGGAAGCTTACCGATGACGTTGGAGTCAGCATTGCCCTCCGGAATCTTTGCTTCCTTTCGGATATTCACGTAGCCGCTGGCTGTGCTGATGCCCAGATTATCATATTCATTCAGCACCATACTTTTTAAATCCAGCTTTCTCGCCTCATTTAAAGCCAGTCCCACAGTGACAAACTCTGCCGACAAGTAGCCCTGCTGAATCTGCACCCAGCCTTCCTGCTTCGCCAATACCTCGTAACGCTCCCCTTTTTCTACGGTGCCCAAAACCTCTGCGGTATCGTTCGGCTCCTTTCGGATACGCAGCTTATCCGCCTGCACGATGGCTCGCTCCTTCACATAATCTCTGGCCAGCAACCTGGCTTCTTCTCCCTGCACCACATTGGCAGCCATCACATAGCCGTCTATGCCGCCGGAGTTGATATGCATCCACTCCTGATCCGCTCCTTCCACGATGCTGACGGCGGAACCGTCATAAAGCTTCCCGATAACATCCTTGTCCGTACCCGGCTCCTTCCGAATGTTCAAATACCCCGATTCCAAACGGACAATGCCGAGATTGGCATAGGAGTTAATCACCTCCTCCGCCTGCCGCAGAGTCACGCCGGATGCCAAGGTTTCTTCCACCGCCTCGCCGCCCTGTACAGGCTCAGCGACACTTGTCGTAGCCACTTCCACCTCGCTCGCCGTTGCCTTTTTATCTCCCCGATTCCGCAGGGCAAAAACCGTAGCTGCCACAAGCAAAATCAGCAAAATCCCCAGCCCTGCCGCCATCATATAGATTTTGTTTCTGTCGCCTCTTCTTCTCCCCCTTACCCGCTTTAATCTTGCGCTATAATCCAAATTCTGTCCCATTCAGTTCTCCAAATCTATTCCACCGCATAACCCAGCAAGCTTAAATACTTGAGCACCAATTCCGTTGCCCTGTCCAACTCAAGCTTCGTGGTATTCAGCGTCAAATCGTATCTGTTCACATCGTCCCATGCCTCTCCGGTATAATAGCGGTAGTAGTCGCTGCGGGACTTATTGATTTTCTGTACCCGTAAAAGGGCTTCCTTGGTATCCACCCCGTCTACCTCCATTACCCTTCTGAGCTTTGTCGGCAAATCGGAGTAAATGTACAGGCGTACGAAATCCGGAAATCCGCAGGATTCCAGGACAAAATCCGCACATCTTCCAATCAGGATACAGCTTTGCTGCTCCGCCAGATTGCGGATAACCTCGCTTTCAAAGCGAAACAGATTGTCCGGACTGGTGATATTGTCCTTGATGCTCGGCTTTCCCAAGCCTCCACGTATACCGCCGATGATTTTGTATAAAAGATTGTTCCCCGGCTTTTCATCATTCATTCTGAAATACTCCTCCGCCACCGCGGAATTTTCCGAAGAAAGCTTAATGATTTCATCATCATAATAAGGAATCCCCAATTTTTCCGAAAGCTGCTTTCCGATGATTTTCCCGCCGCTTCCGTATTCTCTGTTGATTGTCACAACCAGCTTCCTCTCCATCCTACACCTCCATCTCTTTGACTCTTTATTTTGCAAGCAACATTCTGTCATTGGCAAATTCTCCGCCGCTGGCGCTTTCAAATTTCGCCAATAAATCCTCTACCCGCAGTTTCTTTTTCTCCTCACCCTCCACATCGTAAATAATCTGTCCTCCGTGCATCATGATGAGGCGGTTTCCGATAGCCAGAGCGTCTTTCATATTGTGGGTAACCATCATTGCCGTTAAATTCTGCTCCCGCACAATTTCCTTAGTCAAATCCAGCACCTGCTTTGCCGTCTTCGGATCCAGTGCTGCCGTATGCTCATCCAGAAGCAATAGTTTAGGCTTCACCAGACTTGCCATGACAAGCGTCAGGGCCTGCCTCTGTCCGCCCGACAAAAGTCCCACCTTGGCGTTCATCCTGTCCTGAAGCCCCAGACCGAGCCTGGCTACCAATTCCTTGTACCTGGCAATCTCACTGCTTTTCATTCCCCAGGACAAGCCTCTTTTCTTCCCTCTGCGGTACGCCAAAGCCAGATTTTCCTCAATCTCCATGTTGGCTGCCGTTCCCAGCATCGGATCCTGGAAAACTCTGCCGATAAAAGCGGCTCGCTTATGCTCCGGCATCCTGGAAATATCCACGCCGTCTATATGTATAGTGCCGCAGTCAATCGGATACACTCCCGCAATCATATTCAGCATGGTGGATTTTCCTGCGCCGTTGCCGCCGATGATGCTGACAAAATCCCCCTCTTTCAAATGCAGATGCAGATTGTCCAGCGCCTTCTTTTCATTGATGGTACCTATATTAAAGGTTTTTCCTACATTTTCGATTCTTAACATCTTACGCCTTCCTCCCCGTCGGAGAATATGCCTTGCGCAGCTTCCACTTTGCACTGACCACCGGCACCGCCAAGGCGATGAATACCAGAACGGCAGACAGGGCTTTCATATAGTTCGGATCCAAGCCCATCTGCAAAACCGCCGCACGTATCAGAAAGTATACGATGGAGCCCACAATGGCGGAAGAAAATTTAAAAATAAAATTGATGAACCTGCCAAGCAGCACCTCGCCGATGACAATGGAGGCCAAACCGATGACAATGGCTCCGGTTCCCATATTGATATCCGCATATTTCTGACTCTGGGCAACCAAAGCGCCTGCCGTCGCTACCATGCCGTTGCTTAAAATCAGCCCCAAAAGCTTGCCGAAATCGGTATTAAAACCCAGGGCGCGAATCATCGCTTCATTATTACCCGTAGCGCGCAGCGCCGAACCCAATTCCGTACCGAAAAACCAGTACAAAAAAGCCACCGTCAAAAGGGCAATCAAAATACCGATCAGTACGGAAGCCTGGGTGGACTTCAGCCCCGTTGCGGCAATGAAGCGGGAAAAAATCGTTTCCGCCTTTAAAAGCGGCAGATTGCTGCTCTTGCCCATAACCACAAGGTTAATGGACCACAGGGAAATCTGGGTCAGAATCCCCGCTAAAATCGCCGGTATATCAAAAACCGTATGCAAAACCCCCGTAACCGCCCCTGCCAACATACCGGATATGGTAGCCACAAAAAGCGCCAGCAAAGGATCCGCTCCGTAATTGATAATCATCACGACGCAAATACAGCCTCCCAAAGCAAAGCTGCCGTCCACCGTCAAATCGGCAATATTGAGCAGGCGATAGGTAATGTAAACCCCCAGCACCATCACGCCCCATAAAATACCTTGCGATACCGCTCCCGTCAGGGCAGGTACAAGGCCGTTTAAAACATCCATTGTGTATAACCCTCCTAGCTTAAATAGGACGATTCCAGCGAACCGTCCTATTCCTTATCCACTCTATTTTACTACTTTATCTGCGAAACATCAATATTTAATATTTTCGCCACCTCTTCGTTCACCGTAAATTCACACTTTTCGGCAGGAAGATAAGCCACCGGTATATCCCCCGCTTTGATATTCTCCGTCAAAATCTTGATCGCCTGCTCCCCTGCAAGATATCCCAGCTCATAGTAATTGATGCCGTAAGTTGCCAGGGCGCCGTTCTTCACATGGGCTACCTCCGCACCGATAATCGGAATATTGTTTTCTGTGGCAATCATGGACACGGTTGCCATGCCTGAGGCAATCATATTGTCCGTCGGAACGTAGATAACATCCACCTTTCCAATCATAGACTCTACAATGGACTGAATTTCATTCAGACTGGACACGCTGAAATCCTCATATTCCAAGCCCAATTCCTCTGCCGCCGCATGTGCCATCTCAATCTGAAAGGCGGAGTTGGCCTCTGCGGAAGAATAGAGCATACCCACTTTTTTGGCATCCGGCAAGAGCTGCTTCAGCAACTGAATCTGCTCTTTTACCGGCGTCAAATCCGAGCTGCCCGTAATATTCTCACTTCCTGCCAAGCCTGCACTCTCCGGATCCGTTACTGCCGTAAACACAATCGGAATCTCCGTTGTCAGACCGGATACCGCCTGTGCCGCCGGCGTGGCAATGGTAAAAATCAAATCATTCTGATCATTCACCAGTTTATCTGCAATGGTTGCCGCACTGCTAAGCTCTCCCGCCGCATTCTGCTGATCGGCGGTATAAGAAATACCCGCCGCATCCAAGGCTGCAAAGAAGCCGCGATTGCTTTCATCCAAGGCCTCATGCTGCGTCAGCTGCAAAACGCCGATTTTATATACGGTATCTCCCGCCGCCCCGGCAGTTTCCGCACTCCCGGCACTTGTTTCCGCCTTGCTCGAAGTATCGGCCGCCGCCGTACTCTGCACCGGCTGTCCCTGGCATGCCGCCAGACTCAAACCGATTCCCATAAGAATAAGGGCTTTTACCATCTTCATCTTCATCATACACGCTCCTTGCATCTGTTTTATTGCATAGCGCCATCTTACTATATTCCTTCATACAAGTCAATACTTTAAAGCTTTAAAATCACGTAACTTTAAAGTAATAAAGCAAGACTTGTATTTTTTATTTTTTCTGCTATACTTGCTTTGTTTTATGATTTTCAAAGAAAGAAAGGATTTTTATGGCTGAACAATTAACAAGCTCGCTGGTCAACAGCTTATCCCCCCTGCTTTCCCTGCCTTTCGGCAAGCAAGCCATCATTTTTATTATTTCCATGATGCCTGTACTGGAATCCAGAGGAGGGCTGATTGCCGCAGCAATTTTGAATCTGGACATGCTGCAGAGCGTCATCATCGCCTTCATCGGCAATATTATTCCGCTGATGCTCATTCTGCTGGCCTTCGACAAAATGTACGCCTATATGCGCCGCTCCAAAATTTCATTTTTAAATAAAATTGCCAATCACGTGGATAAAAAAGTAGAGCAGCACAGGGCAGGTATCGAAAAATACGGCTTTTGGGGACTGGCTATTTTTGTGGGTATTCCCTTCCCGGGAACCGGAGCCTGGACAGGCTGTATCATCGCCTCCGTGCTCCGTATGGACAGAAAGACTTCTCTTTTGTCCGCTACCCTGGGGGTTTTGATTGCCACCGCCTTAATGACTTTATTTTCTTTCGGCTTGCTGGCAAAACTTCTGCATTAAATCTCCATGTTTAGAAAACTTTAAATACGGCAGAGCAAGCCCCTCGGACTGCTCTGCCGCTCTTTTGACTGTCTGTTGCCTGACAGCCCCTTTATAATATTCCTTGCTTCTACTCTTCCCAACTGTGATATACGTTCTGCACATCATCGTCCGCATCCAGAAGCGCCAGTATTTTATTCATATTTTTAATATCTTCCTCCGCAGACAGACTGACCCGGTTTTGGGGAATCATAGTCACGGCGGCTTCCACCATCGGCACTGCCGCTTTTTCCAGGCTTTCCCGCACCGGAGAAAAGAGTTCCGGCTCCGTGATGATTTCATAGCTCTCTTCTTCCTCCGCAAAATCGGAAGCGCCGGCGTCCAAGGCCAGAAGCATCAAATCGTCCGCCGCCATATCGCAGTCTTCTTTGGCGACGATGATTAAGCCCCTCTTATCAAACATGTAAGATACGCAGCCCTGAGCCCCTACATTGCCCTGTCCCTTCGTAAAGGCGGAGCGCACGTTAGCCGCCGTCCTGTTGCGGTTATCCGTCAGGGTTTCCACGATAATCGCCACCCCTGCCGGACCGTAGCCCTCGTAGATATTCTGCTCATAATTGACCGCATTCGTATCTCCCGCCGCTTTTTTAATCCCTCTCTCTATCGTGTCATTGGGCACATTATTCGCCTTTGCCTTGGCAATCACATCTCTGAGTTTGGCATTATGCGCCGGATCCGCGCCGCCTTCCTTTACCGCAACCGCAATCTCCCTGCCGATAACGGTAAAGATCTTTCCCTTTGCGGCATCATTTTTTTGTTTTTTATGTTTAATATTTGCAAATTTTGAATGTCCTGACATATCTCTTCCTTTACTTCGGTTTTATAAGTCTATGTGGGGGTTTTTCTCCCTTAAATACAACAAAAGCCTGTCCACCCTGGTCCAGTCATCCCATTTCACCAGAGAATTGGGTATGGAAATCACTTTCTTTTTCCTGCTTCCTTGCAGCGTCAGCTCCAAAGAATGGACAACCGTACGGCTAAGCAGACCGTGATAAATATAAACCGTCTTTTTCTTGATTTTTTGAATATCCTGTATGGCAAAAACCTGCACCTTTCCGATTGTGGAAATCAGATGCTTTTTATATACCGCAAGATTGTGATTGGCTTCCGCAAAATCCGCCTCCAAAGACCCCAAAGAATCTTCCAGCTCCGGATAGGCATCAAACAAAATCCGATACTGCTTTTTGTTGCCGGCTCTCACCGCGAAAGCGCCGTAGAACATAGCAATACCGATTATCCCGATACCGATGAACATCCAAGCGATAAACTTGTCTGTCAGACCCGACTGATATCTGCTCAAATGCTCATCGGTATCTATCGCAAGCTCAAAGACCCGCGCCGCCTCGGCAGCATAATCCGACCACTCGGTATCGGAATCAATAATATCCGCGTCCAAGAGAAAAACTTCCGTTTCCAGATTCTCAATATTCTCTTCTATCCTCTGTATCTGCTTATCCCCTTTTGCCGTTTCCAAAATATTGTAACCGTTGTCGTGAGCCACCACATACAAGTTTCTTTCTTCATCCTCATTGAGCACCTCGCTGATGCCTCTTACACGAAATGCCGCCCTTTCAAAATTTCCTTCTCCGTAAATCTGTCCTCTCGCGTACATAGCTTCCGGCGTTGCATGGATCCGCCAAAAGATAAAGAAAGCAAGGCTGGCAGCCAAAAAAATGGTTCCTGCAATATAAAAACCTATGGTTCCTTTGTTCACCTTGTACTTCATACCATATTATTCCTTTCTCAAGTCCAAATTCAGATTGCGCAGCCACTTATACTGCTTATAGCGGATATAGGAGGCAATCACTTTGTATATCTCCTCCGTCATCACCAGAGCATATACCAGATGCACCGGCAAGCGCCAAATAAGCACTCCCGCAAAGGCTAGGGGAATGCCGATCAGCCACACTCCGCTGAAATCCAGAAAAAAGCAAATCAAAGTATCCCCTCCGCTGCGCAGCAGACCGATGACCGTAATGGCCGCCACTGCCTTAAAGGGGAAGAAAAGGGCAAATACCAGCAGGCAGCGTATAACATCCTGCCTGACCGCAGGACTGACCTTGTAAAATTCGGCAAAGGGCTGACAAAACAGCGCAGCCAGCAGGGAGATTATAACACCTGCCATAATGCTTAGCAAGTAAAAATACCTGCTGTAACGCTTGGCTCTCGGCAAATTTCCGGCTCCCATCTCATGTCCCAGAATCACCACCGTGGCAGCCGCCAAACCGCTGATACCCACAAACATCAAATCCTGCAAAACCGAGGCAATGGTAACGGCAGCCACCGCCTGTTTCCCCAGCTTTCCATAGGCTACGGAATAGATGCTCACCCCGAAAGCCCAAATAAACTCATTCATGACCACGGGAGCGGCAGTACGCCAAAACTGCCGTAGCAGTTCCCCGCTCCAGCCGAACAAATGCCCGGGGCTACAAAAAAGCGGATGTTTGCGGATATGCAAAAGTATGTAAATACAGGCCAGCTCCGCAAAGCGGGCAATCAAGGTTGCAAGGCCCGTGCCTTCCACCCCCAGAGCGGGTATGCCGAAAGCACCGAAAATCAGCACGCGGTTTAACACCACATTCACCACAATACTGAGCAAACTGGTGGCCAGAGGAAGCTTTACCTCTCCCATGGCGCGCAGACTTGAAATATATACCAAAGAGAGGGCAGTAAAAGGATAGGAAAAGGCTACCGCCCGCAAATAAGCGGCTCCCTCGGCAATCACCTCCGGAGAATCAATGAAAAGCCCCATCAAAAAATCCGGCACAAAGAAAGCGGCACCCGTAAACAGAGCACCGACAAAAAGGGCAAGAGAAAGGGCAATGCCCAAAACCCGCCGAATATTTTTCATGTCATTGTTTCCGTAATATTGCGCCGTCAATATGGAACTGCCGCTGGATATACCGAATACCAAAGTAATGTATACAAAAAAAAGCTTATTCCCCAGTCCTACGGCTGCCAGGGGCGTATCTCCCAGTCTTCCGATCATCAAGGTGTCCGCCAGATTGACAATCATATTCAGCATAGATTGGAATGCCACCGGCAGGGCAATGGCAAAGGTTCTTCTCAAAAAAACCTTATCCGCAAACATTTCTTTTACAAGACTATTCATCTTTGTCTTCACTTTCCGTTTCCTGATATGCGGTATCCTTGCTTACCCGCACCAAATGAATAGATTTGTTTTCCACCTGCAGACATTGGAATATAAAGCCCTTGTAATACACCTTAAAATCATCTCCCTCCACCGGCAGACGTCCCAACTTGTGAATCAAAAAACCGTTCAGGGTATCAAACTCCTCGCTGTCCTCCTCATCAAATGCAAAGTGCAGGGTCTGCGAAAATTCATCCAGCGTACACATTCCGCTTACCCGATAGCTGTCCTCTCCGTCCTGCAGGATATGCTCTTCCTCCAAATCGTATTCATCCAAAATATTGCCTACAATTTCCTCCAAAATATCCTCCAGGGTTACGATGCCCTGGGTCTGTGCATATTCGTCGATAACCACCACCAGATGCAGCCTGTCCGCCTGCATTTCCTTAAACAGCTCGTCCAGATTCTTGGTTTCCGGCACGAAAGGAACCTTGCGGATAAGGCCTTTGATATTTTTGAGTTTTTTGTTTTTATTGTTTGCCTTTCTCAGGTAAATCAGAGCGTCCTTCATATTGATAACGCCCAAAATATTGTCGATATCCTCCTCATACACGGGGTAGCGTGAATTGATACCCTCATTCAGCATAAAATCAACTGCTTCGGACAGACTCATGCAGGCCTCCAGACAAACCAGATTCTTCCGTTTTGTCATCACATCCTCTGCCGTCTTGTCGTTGAGTTCAAAAATATTGCTGATCATCATGGCTTCTCTGGATTCCAGCACCCCCTGCTCATGACCTTCATTGACCATGCTCATGATGTCTTCTTCCGTTACATTCTCCGTCGCCTTTCCGATGTCTATGCCCAAAAGCTTTAACACAAGCCGGGAAAATGCCTGCACCAGAAACAAAAGAGGCGTCAGCACGAAAATCCACAGCTTTATTACCGGATAGCAAAAATACACCCAGCTTTTGGGATATACACCGGCAATGTATTTCGGCACGATAACCCCCAGACTGACATGCAGCAAAAGGGCAAGCAAATAAGCAAAGATACGGTAAGCATCTTTAACATCGCTTAAAATATAATCGCCGATAATATAGGAAGAACACACCGCCAAAATCTGCACGGTATTGACAAATTTGGTGGGTCTGTTGATGATACGCAGAATTTTTCCCGCCTTATCATCTCCCTCTTCCATTTCCTTTTCCAGGGCTACTTCCCCGATGTTCTTCATGCCGGTTCCGAATCCGAATATCAGCGCATTCATACTGACCAAAACGATAAAAACCAGAATATCCTTCCACGAATGATAATCGTCCACTTCTAAACTCCTTTATTCTTTCTGTACTGCATGGCAGCCGGTATGCAGGCGATAATGTCCCTTGCCAGGGTTCCGTGCTCCGAAAACCTGGTTGCCGCCAGTCTTGCCGCAAGGTTATGAATATATACCGCCAATGCCGGCGCCGCAGCATCCTCCAGCCCCAGACACAGCATGGCAGCAATAATACCCGCCAAAACATCACCGCTACCCCCTTTTGCCAATGCCGGTGCCGCTTGTTGATTAAGGTAAATCTCCCCCTTGGAGGCAATCACCGTATGGGCGGACTTCAAAACCAGAGAAACCGCATGGCTGTCGCAAAAATCATTTGCCGTGCCCAAAATGTCCTCCTTGATCAGCTCCGCGCTGGTGCCGCAAAGACGCTCCATTTCTTTGATATGGGGAGTCAAAATAATATTCTCCGTCAAATATTTTTCCAGATACGGGTATTTGGCAATGGTGTTGATGGCATCCGCATCCACAATCAAAGGAACGTAGGCGCTGCTCAGCACCTCCTCCACCAGAAAACGCACATAGGGTTTATTGCCCAGACCCGGCCCCAAAATAATGACGCTCGCCCAGGAAAGCTCCCTGCTTAAAAAGGTCTGAAATTCTTCTCTGTCCTCTTCCAGACTTGCGGGATCATAAGCGGCAAACATCGCTTCCGGTATCCCCGCCTGCAAAATAACGCGGTTGCACTCCGGGCTTAAAATTTTTACCAGACCGGCTCCTGCGCGATATGCCGCCAAAGCCGCCAAAAATGCCGCCCCCGACATCCCTTCGCTGCCGGCAATAACCAGTACCCGTCCATAGCTGCCCTTATGGGCGAAGCTGTCACGGACAGGTATTTTATCCAAAATACTTTCATCCAAAATTTTTACTTTATCTTTATCCGCCTGCATATTACTTCTCCAATATCACAGATGCACAGGCATAATCCCTGGTATTGGATATAGATACATGAACGGCGCTGCACTCCAGCTGGCTGTACAGCTGCAAGGCTTTGTTGTACAGCCTGATATACGGCTTTCCCCGCTCATCCCTAAGCACCTCCACATCCGAAAGCGCTATGCCGCGAAAGCCCGTTCCCAGAGCTTTTACCAAGGATTCTTTTGCAGCAAAATTACCGGCAAGAAAGGATATCCTATCCCCTGCCTGCCGGCGTTCCTCCTGCGTAAAAGCCTTCTCCTTAAAAAAATCCTTTCTGCACGCTCTGGCCATTCTTTCCAGCTCGATAATATCTGTACCCAGACCTATAATCATTACTGTGCGAAATCCTCGTCCTCATCTGTCAGCTGTGTATTTTTATTGGATAACTTATAAGACAATCTCATTAAAGACTCTGAAAGATGTACATTCTCCACCACTACTCCCGACGGTACCTGCAAATCCAAATGGGCAAAGTTCCAAAATGCTTTAATGCCGAACTTCACCAGCTTTTCCGTAATATCCGGCGCACTGGACTTCGGTATCGCCAGCACGGCAATCTTAATATCATTATTTTTAATAAATTCTTCCAACTGTCCTAAACCGTACACCGGCACATTTCTAAACTTCTTTCCGAACAAAAGCGGATTCACGTCAAACATCGCCTTAAACACAAAACCCCTGCGTTCAAATGCGGAATAATTGGCAATCGCCTGTCCCAGATTGCCGGCGCCGATGATAATGGCATGATTCTTCTTGTCTATTCCCAAGATTTTGCCGATTTCATCGTAAAGATACTTGACATTGTATCCGTATCCCTGCTGCCCGAAGCCGCCGAAATTATTCAAATCCTGGCGAATCTGCGATGCCGTCACCTTCATCCGCTGACTCAGCTCTCTGGAGGAAATGCGCTCGCAGCCTTCCTCCTGCAGCTCCCCCAAGTACCTGTAATATCTTGGCAAGCGTAATATAACCGCTTTTGATATTTTTTTAGCTTCCATATACCCCATAGCTCCTTTGTTCTTATTGTTAAGAAATCTACTATCGCTAGTATAAAACTTAAACGACACTTTGTCAACGAAACTTTTTTCTTAAGATATCCAAAACAAAGATTGCTTTAAAGCGTAACGCTTTAAAGTATAAAATCATTGACAGGCGCAGCACAAGCGCGTTACAATCTGACTAAACAAAACAAGTATAAGGAGGAGCAGCTATGATTATTATTATGAAGCCGCAGGTCAGCGAAGAGGATTTACGCATTGTACGTTCCATTATTGAAGCAAGCGGTTGTCAGGCTCACCTTTCCAAAGGTGATGCCGTAACCATCGTCGGCGTTGTCGGGGATAAGACCAAGCTTGCAGGCTCCAATATCGAAATCGCCCCGGGGGTAGACAGGGTGGTGCAGGTCACGGAAAGCTACAAGCTGGTCAATAAAAAATTTCATCCTCTGCCCACGACTTTTACCGTAGGCAAGGCAAGCATCAGCCCGGACACCCTGACCGTTATGGCGGGACCCTGCGCCATCGAAAATAAAGCCCAGCTTTTGGAAACCGCCCATGCCGTAAAAAAGGCGGGAGCAAGCTTTTTGCGGGGAGGCGCTTATAAACCCAGAACCTCTCCTTACTCCTTCCAGGGACTTGAGGAAGAAGGTCTTCGCCTGATGAAGGAAGCCAGGGCGGAAACGGGGCTTTCCGTGATATGCGAGGTCACCTCTCAAAAAGCTGTGGAAACAGCCGCAAACTATGTGGATATGCTGCAAATCGGCGCCAGAAATATGCAGAATTTCGAGCTTTTGAAGGAAGCAGGCAGAAGCGGTCTTCCCGTCCTTTTAAAAAGGGGCTTGGCAGCCACCATAGACGAATGGCTCAATGCCGCGGAATATATCATTTCCGAGGGAAATCCCCATATCATCTTATGTGAAAGGGGCATCCGCACATTTGAAAATTCTACTCGCAATACTTTGGACATCAGCGCCGTTCCGGTTCTGAAGAAAAAAACCCATCTGCCGGTTATCATCGACCCCTCCCATGCCTGCGGTGTGCGGGACTATGTGGCGCCCTTGGCAAAATCCGCCATTGCCGCCGGAGCGGACGGCCTGATGATTGAGGTACATCCGAATCCGGAAAAGGCTCTTTCCGACGGTCCACAGTCCTTAAATTTTCCGCAGTTTGCCGCACTGATGGAAGAATTAAGGCCTTATGCCGCTTTGGAAAAAAGAAGTCTGTAAAGTCGGACCGCTTGCGCTCTCTCCTCTTTTGCCTTATACTGTAAGCTGTATTTTATGCACGGTATCCGTGCAGAAAGAGGACGGAAATTGATATTAAGCACTGCAAAATTATGTAAATCTTTCGGGAGCACGGAGATTATCAAAAATGCTTCTCTCCTGATCAATGAAAAAGAGAAAGCGGCTTTGGTGGGATTAAACGGCGCCGGAAAAACCACGCTCTTAAGAATACTTTCCGGTGAGGAAAGCGCCGACTCCGGCACCCTTACTTTGGCAAAGGGCGCAAGACTTGCCTATCTGCAGCAAATCAACCGAATTGATTCGCCCCGCAGTATTCTGGAAGAATTATACACCGTGGTGCAGCCCCTGCTTGATATGGAGGCAAGGCTGCACCGCCTCAGTGAAGAAATGAAATATGTCGAGGGCGAGGAGCTGGAGAAGTTGTACGAAAGTTACGACAGCCTTTCCAGGCAGTTTGAGGCGGCGGAGGGCTACCGGGTGCACAGTAAGGTGCAGGGAATTTTGTATGGTCTGGGATTTTCCAAGGATGATTTCGACAAAAACATACAAACCCTCTCTGGCGGGCAAAAGACCCGTGTTTTTCTTGCCAAAATCCTGCTGGAAGAGCCGGATATCATCCTTCTGGACGAGCCTACCAACCATCTTGATTTATTCAGCATCGAATGGCTGGAGGGCTATCTTTCCAATTATAAGGGCGCCGTACTGATTGTCAGCCATGACCGCTATTTTCTGGACAAAATTGTGACAAAGGTGTTTGATCTTGATGGGGGAGAGCTTCATACCTATCTCGGCAATTACAGCGATTTTATCCGGAAGAAAGAAGCCCTGCGCCTTGCACGCCTGAGAGAATACGAAAATCAGCAAAATGAAATCCGGCATCAGGAAGCCGTTATCGAAAAATTGAAGTCTTTCAATCGGGAAAAGTCCATCAAACGGGCGGAGAGCAGAGAAAAGATGCTGGAAAAAATCGAGCGCATCGAAAAGCCGGATGAAAAAAAGGCGGATATGCAACTGTATTTCGAGCCTGCCTTCCCAAGCGGCAAGGATGTGCTGGATGTAGAGCAGCTTGGCAAAGCCTTCGGTGAACATGTGTTGTTTAAGCATCTTTCCTTCTCTCTTAAACGGGGAGAACGGGTTGCCATTATCGGAGAAAACGGAAGCGGTAAAACCAGCATTTTAAAAATATTAAACGGCCTCCTGACTCCCGATGAAGGAAGCGTATGCTTTGGCAGCAATGTTCTGATTGCCTATTATGACCAGGAACATCATATCCTGCATGAGGATAAAACCCTCTTTGCAGAAATCAGCGACGCCTATCCGGATTTAAGCCATACCCGGATACGCTCCGTTCTTGCCGCTTTTTTGTTTATGGGTGATGACGTTTTTAAAAAAATCTCCTCCCTCAGCGGCGGCGAACGGGGACGCTTAAGCCTGGCCAAGCTGATGCTCGGCAAAGCCAATCTTTTGATTCTGGACGAGCCTACCAACCATTTGGATATGCTCAGCAAGGAAATTTTGGAGCATGCTCTGCGACATTTTGAGGGGACGGTGCTCTATGTGTCCCACGACCGGTATTTTATCAACCGCACCGCCACACGCATCCTGCATTTAAATCATCAAACTTTTATTGATTATATCGGAAATTACGACTATTATCTTGAAAAACGGGAGCATTTGGAAAATATCCTCTTGACAAAGGATAAGGAAACATACGAAAAAGAGAATATTCCGAGTTCCGCCAAACAGACCTGGCAGGCAAACAAAGAAGAGCAGGCCAGGCTGAAAAAACAAAAAAGACAGCTGGAAAAATGCGAGGAAAGCATTGCCGCCCTCGAAGAAAGGCTGGCACAGATTGAAGAGGCATTTTCAGACCCCGAGATACAAAGAAATCTGCCGGAGCTCATTAAACTGCAGAAAGAAAAGGAAGAAAACGAGGCAAAGCTGGAAAAGCTTATGACGGAATGGGAAGTCCTTGCCTCTTTGGAGGAATAAAAAATGCGAAGATTTTTTGCCCTTGTATTTTTACTATTGATTATTGCCTGTATTTTAGCGACCCTGATTGCCGCTATATGCAAAGCGCCGGTATCCGTACTGTTCTTTTTGTTCTTTTTGGACTTTGCGATTCCGGTTTCCATTTACGCTTATTTTTTAATCAGCAGGCAGCTTGCCAAAGCAAAGGAGGAAAAAGAACAGACACCGGAATAAACAGATAGGGCGCAATCCGAAGATTGACGCCCTCTTTTCTTTTATCTTCTGTAAATAATCTCATCTCTTCCCGGTCCGTTGCTGACCATGGTAATCGGAACCTCCAGCTCCTTCTCGATAAACTCTATATATTTCCGGCAGTTTTCCGGCAGCTTATCATACTCCCGTATACCTCTTGTTTCGCATTTCCAACCCTCCAAATAGGTGTAGACCGGCTTTGCCTTTTTAAGCTTTGCCGTCACCGGAAAGTCTTTATACACCACGCCCTCAATCTCATAGCCGACGCATATCGGAAGCTTATCCAGATAACCCAGCACATCCAAAACCGTCAGCGCCACCTGGGTAGTTCCCTGGATACGCACACCGTAACGGGAAGCTACCGCATCAAACCAGCCCATTCTTCTCGGCCGTCCCGTTGTGGCGCCGAACTCGCCGCCGTCACCGCCTCTGCGGCGCAGCTCATCCGCTTCTTTCTCATCTTCTATCTCCGTTACAAATTCTCCCGCACCGACTGCACTGGAGTAAGCCTTCACCACCGTAATCACATCCTTGATTTCATAAGGAGCAATGCCGGCGCCGATGGCTCCAAAAGCCGCCAGGGTATGAGAGGAAGTAACCATAGGGTAAATGCCGTGATCAGGATCTTTTAAGGAACCCAGCTGTCCCTCCAGCAAAATCTCCTTTCCTTCCCGGATGGCATGGTATAGATAGGTGCTGACGTCACACACATACGGTGCCACCATATCCCGGTAACTGCGCAGGGTCTGCAAAAGCTCTTCTTTGTCCAGTCCCTTTTGATGGTACAGATTCTCAAAAAGTACATTCTTCAGGGTACAAATCTTGTCCGCCTTTTCCTCCAAAATCTCCTCATCGAAAAGCTCCGCAACCTGGATGCCGATTTTGGCATACTTATCCGCATAGAAAGGAGCTATGCCCGATTTCGTGGAGCCGTAAGCCTTGCCGGCAAGCCTGGCCTCCTCATAGCTGTCCTGCAAAATATGATAAGGCATCAGAAGCTGCGCCCTGTCGGACACCAAAATCTTCGGCTTCGGCACACCCTTATCCACCAAAGACTGTATCTCCTCCACCAGATAAGGAATATTCAGCGCCACACCGTTGCCGATAATATTGGTCGTGTGTCCGTAAAACACCCCGGAAGGAAGCAAATGCAGGGCGAACTTTCCGTAGTTGTTGATAATCGTATGACCTGCATTGCTGCCGCCTTGAAATCTGATGATGATATCTGCCTTCTCGGACAGCATATCCGTTATCTTTCCCTTTCCTTCATCACCCCAGTTTGCACCGACAATCGCTCTTACCATCTGTCTTACTCCTCCCTCTTATTGATATAGGCCTTATACCGTAATCTCCGCCTTTTTACCCAACACTTCCCGGTATTCCCGTAAAACAGGCGCAATATATGTTTCTATAAATTCCTTAACCTGATTGGCGCTCCTGCCCACGTAAACTTTGGCATCCAGGGTTTTTTCCAGTTCCGCCTTATCCAGGCCAAACAGCGGATCCGCAGCAATCAGATCAATCAGATTGTTTTCCAGACCCAGCTCCTTAACGTTTCTTCCTGCTTCCATAGACAGCTCGCGAATGCGTTCATGCAGCTCCTGTCTGTCCCCTCCCGCCTTCACGGCGCTCATCATTATATTTTCCGTCGCCATAAACGGCAGCTCCGCCGCCAGCCTTTTTTCAATCACTTTCGGATAGACCACCAAGCCGTCCACCACATTCAAATACAGGTCCAAAATACCGTCCACGCTTAAGAATGCCTCTGCCATGGACAGACGCTTGTTGGCGGAATCGTCCAAAGTTCGTTCAAACCACTGCGTCGATGCCACCAGAGCCGGACTGGAAGAAAGGCTGAGCACAAATTTGGCGATGGAAGACATCCGCTCGCTGCGCATCGGATTACGCTTATATGCCATGGCACTGGAACCGATTTGGTTTTTCTCAAAAGGCTCCTCCACCTCCTTCAAATGCTGCAAAAGCCGTATATCATTGCTGAACTTATGGGCGCTTACGGCAATACCCGCCAGCACATTCATAATCCTTTGGTCAATCTTGCGGGAATAGGTCTGTCCCGATACCGGATAACAAGCCGTATAGCCCATTTCTTTTGCAATCAGCTCATCCAGCTTCTTAATCTTTTCCTCGTCACCGTTAAACAGCTCCATAAAAGAGGCTTGGGTTCCCGTTGTTCCCTTGCAGCCCAACAGCTTCATTTCACCGATGAGGTACTGCAGATCCTCCCAATCCAGCAAAAGGTCATGAAGCCAAAGACTGGCACGCTTGCCCACCGTAGTCGGCTGCGCCGCCTGAAAATGCGTAAAAGCCAGGGTAGGAAGCTCTCTGTAGCTCATGGCAAAATCACTTAAAAGCTGCATAACATTCACCAATTTCACCCGCAAAAGCTGCAGCGCCTCATGCATAATAATCAAATCCGTATTATCTCCCACATAGCAGCTCGTTGCTCCCAGGTGAATAATCGGCTTAGCCAGGGGACATTGCTCTCCGTACGCATACACATGACTCATCACGTCATGACGGACAAGCCTTTCCCGCTCTTGGGCAAGCTGGAAATCAATATCGTCCTTATAGTCCTCCATCTGGGCAATTTGCTCTTCACGAATGGGGAGCCCCAGCTCCTTCTCTGCCTTGGCAAGAGCGATCCAAAGCCTTCTCCAGGTCTTAAACTTCTTTTCATTGGAGAACAAATACTGCATTTCCCTGCTTGCATACCTTTGGGATAAGGGACTGATATATCTATCGTACATATTTACACCTCTTAGTGAAACGGATACTCTATGTGACCTAAAATACCACACTATATAATACACCAGCTTCCCCCCGCTGACAAGTAGAAAGAGAAGGAGAAAATACAAAAGAACCGGGAAGAAAATCACTCCCCGGCTCTCTTTCATTCTATTCTACCAATACACCCACTACCGGCATACCTGCCAAAACGCCGACGCCATGCGGAGCGCTCTTGATTTGCTCACTCAAATCCTGTCCCGCTTCATAACCTTGATGTCCGCCGTTTTCCCATGCTTTGGAATTGCTTACATCATAAATCACACCGTCTACCGCAATATATGCCGCATTTCCATCTTTTCCGTTGTACTTTGCCAGTTCTTCTAAAGTAAGCTCCAGCCCCGCCGCACTTGTCGCCTCTGCCGCTGCGCTTGTTTCTGCCCCGGCTGTCGATTCTGCCGCTGTTGTACTTGCCGCCTCCGTTGTTTGCGCTGCACTTGTCGCCTGAGCCGTGCCTGCACTCTGTCCGCCTGCACAAGCTGCCAGTACCAGGCTGCCCGCCAATGCCAATAACACAATATTTTTTCTCATTTTTTCATTTCCTCTCCGCATCCGTTTGTGGATACGATTTCATTATACAGTCATTTTCATGAATACACAAGTCCCGAAAGCACAAACCATAGTATTTTAGTATGAAATCTATTTATCATTGGTTACATCACCGCTTCCGTGGATATCAATATGCTCTCCCAGATATTTGGGCTGTATATCAAAAAGGCAATAAAATACGTCCTTCACCCTTGCCAAAACTTCCCGTATTTCCCGTAACTGCTGCCCGGGGTATACACGGCTGTCCGAAGCAACACCATAGGCTTCCATTCCCAGAGCCCGTGCGCTGTAAATCGCTCTGGACAAATGGTACTCCTGGCTCACAATCACCAGCTTCCTGACCCCGAAAACCTTTGCCGCCCTGTACATACTTTCATAGGTGGAAAATCCGGCATGATCCATAAATATCACCTCGGAGGGAATCCCCTTTTGCAGGGCGTATTCCTTCATACTGTTAACTTCATCGTAGTCTTTTCTGCCGTGATCCCCACTAAGAAGCATACGGGTACTGACACCCGCCTGATACAGGGAAATACCGCAGTACATTCTTTCCTGCAGCATTTCGGAAAGCTTCCCGTTTTCATGCACGAGGCAGCCCAGTACCAAAATACAATCCACATTCTCCAAAGCAGCCGCCTGCTCTGCAGACAAAATGGCAGACCTGGTCTTATGTAAAACCCAGGCGTTTAAGCCGGGCAGCAAAAGAAGTATACACAGAGCAAAGGAGCAGATGCCGATGATGAGCCTCCGGATTCTTTTTCGCCAAAGGGCCTTGTTTTCCAAGCTTCCCATATTTACTCCTCCTTAAGCGGAAAGACGAAGGTTTCCCGTATAATGCCCCTTTGCTTTAAATCCTTGAATATATCCGTATAATACGCAGTCTGGAGCTCGGAATAATATAAATTCGCAAAAATATCCGCAATCTGTATGAACTGGTTGTGAATGGAATCGAAATAGTGTACGTTAAATTCTCCGCTGCTGACATTGCGCAAAATCAATTCCGTATTCAAGTAATTCTCCAAAAAATGCCTTGCCTCCGCCTTCTCGTTCCGCTCATCCAAATGCAGAGCGCAAGGGCCGCCCGGCAGATATCCCTGTCTGATAAAATGCTCCATCGCCAATTTCATAATGTAATTGAAACTGCGGGATACATGCTCACAAAAATGATCCTCCAGAAGATGATTCTCAACCCGAATATAAAAAACCTCAAAGTCCGGATTTCTGGAAAAGAAGTCCACAAAACGCTCCTTCATATCCTTATCCAGACAGGCTCCCTTCAATTCCTTAAATACATTGCCGCGAAACATCCTGCCGCCCTGCCGCACAACCTTGCCTCGACCGTCGGTTTTGGTTTCATCCAAAGCCCGCAGCCTGCCGATATTGGCGGAAACGAATCGCTTGTATAACTTTTTCAGGCGTTCCCTGTTGATGACATGAATCAGCGCCACCAAAAAATAAGGATTGCTCTTATGTTTGTTGATGGAGCCTGATTCATCCACATATATATTCACCGCCTTACCCCCTTTATTTATGATAAGGTTCCCCATGTATAATGCGATATGCACGGTAAAGCTGCTCCAGAAAAATAATCCGCATCAGCTGATGAGCAAAAGTCATGTCCGAAAAGCTCAGACCGGTGTCAGCCCTTTCCAACACCCTTTTATCCAGCCCTAAGGAACCGCCGATAATGAAGCATATCCGCCCTTTGCTGCTTTCCTCCAGTCCGGCAATATTTTGTGCAAATGCCTCCGAAGAAAACTTCCGGCCTCTGCTGTCCAGAGCCACCACATAGCAGGGCTCTTTGATTTTGGACAAAATTCTTTGCCCCTCCGCCTGCCTGATTTTCTCTTCCTCCGCCGCCGAAGCTTTAGCGGGAGTCTTTTCATCTTTCAGCTCCGTGATTTCCAGTTTGATGTAGCGGGAAAGGCGCTTGGCATACTCCGCCTCCGCCTCTTTCCAAAAACGCTCTTTCAGGCTGCCGACACAGATCAGACTGACATTCATGATACCTGTTCAAACTCCAAAATCATATCGTACCAGGTCGCTCCTCCATGTACGGAAGCGGACAAGCCCATATTCACAAAACCGAAACTCTCATAATATTTTAACAGATTTTCCTTGCAGGTTAAAATCAGTCCCTTCTTTCCCTTTCGTCGGGTCTGTTCAATCAGGGTATCCAGCAAAAGCCTCGCCACCTGCTGCTTTCTGTATGCCGGCAGCACATCCAGTCCGAAAATTGCCTGATAGGCATGTTTTTTATCATGAAAACCCGGATCGGCGAACATCTCATCACAAATGACTCTGTCCTCCACAAGCGCGCCGTTTACAAAACCGATGATCTCATCCTCCAGCTCTGCCAGCAAAAAGCTGTCCCCGTAGCTTTCCAGGCGCTTCAATAAGGTTTCTTTAGGCGCCGCCTCCGCCTGCGGAAAGCAGGCATGCTCAATTTCCATAACCGCAGCCAAATCCTCCGGTCCCGCCTGTCTGATTCGTACCTTCTCTCTCAGCATTTCTCGTCCTCTCTTTCCTCCTTATTTAAAGTAATATCCTACGCCCCACTTTGTGTGAACATACTTCGGATTGCTGGGTTCCGGCTCTATCTTCTCCCGCAGACGTCTGACATGAACGTCCACCGTCCGTAAATCGGAAGAATCACCCGGCCTGTCCCCCCACAATATCCCCAAAAGCTGTTCCCTGGAATAAACCTTATTGGGATTGCTCATGAGAAGCTCCAGAATATCAAACTCTTTCGCCGTCAGATTGATGGACTTTCCGGCAATCGCCAAATCCCTCGCCTCCGCATCCAGACGGATATCCCCGATTTCGATAACGGAAGATTTAAGCGGGGATACCGGCACCGCCGTTTTGTGGTTACGGCGCATGATGGCTTTGATTCTTGCCTTAACCTCCAAAATATTAAAGGGTTTTGTGATATAATCATCCGCACCGTATTCCAAGCCGAATATCTTATCCATGTCGCTGCCCTTTGCCGTCAGCATAATGATGGGAACATCCGAAAATTCCCGAACCGCCTGCAAAACCTCCAGACCGTCCATCTTCGGAAGCATCACATCCAACAGGACGATATCATATTGGTTTTCCTTCATATACTGCAAAGCCTCCTCGCCGTCATAAGCGCAGTCTATCTGCATGCCGTCCTGCTCCAGGCTGAATTTTATCCCCTTTACAATCAACTTCTCATCATCCACTACCAAAGCTCTCGCCATAAGCCAACCTCTCTATTCCACATATATATCGTCTTTTATCTTCTCAAATGCCGCAGACTTAATCCCCTGTATATTCATAATATCTTCTATCTGTTTAAAATCGCCCTTTTCCTGTCTGTAGGCAATAATCTGCTCCGCCTTTGCCGGACCTATCCCCGGCAACTGCATCAATTCCTCCGCACTTGCCCGGTTCAAATTCAGCTTCTGCCTGCCCTGTACGCTTTCCGCTTTGCTTGCCGGCATCTCTTCCGAAAGCAGGGGAATGTATATCTGCTGCTCATCCTGCAGTCTGGCCGCCAGATTATGATAGCCTGTATCCGCTCCCTCGGCAAAACCTCCTGCCAAAGTCAGCACATCCTGCAGGCGCGCCCCCTTTTCCAAAGCATATACCCCGGGAAACAAAACAGCCCCGTGTATATGCACGTATATCTTCTCCGGCCTGTCGCTTTTCCGGCTTTCCTCTTCGTATGCCGTCGAAGAAAGCACTGCAGCACCTGTGCTGCTTTCCTGAATATATACAGGCGCAGGTTCGGGCGCCTGCTGCTGCAAAGAAAGATACAAAAAGGCCGAGAGGCTGAACAGCCCCCCGAGTAAAAACTTCCAATACTTCCGTACGAAAGTCCTGTACCGATGTTTTTTCATACCGCTCCTTTTCCTGATGAAACGAAGCCGTCTAAGTCTGTATATATATCATATCGAAATATCGGAAGTATGACAAGGAAAAACTATTTTCCCCCGCGAAGTAAATGTCTGCCCAATACCGCAACCGTTACTCCGCCGACGCCTCCCGGCACCGGTGTAAGCATGGAAGCCTTTTTGGAAACGGAAGCAAAATCCACATCTCCGCAAAGCCGCCCCTCTTCGTCCACATTGATGCCCACATCCAGCACCACCGCACCGTCCTTCACATAGGAAGCATCTATCTGCCTCGCCTTGCCGATGGCCGCCACCAAAATATCCGCCTGCCTGCAAATTTCCCGCAGATTTTCCGTTTTGCTGTGGCAAATGGTTACCGTTGCATCCTCCCGCAATAAAAGCATTGCCAGAGGCTTGCCCACCACCATGCTGCGACCGAGGATGACTGCATGCTTTCCCCGTAAGGCAATGCCGTAATGCCGCAGCATAGCCATCACCGCCTCCGCCGTACAAGGGGCAAATCCCCCCGCTTCTCCCATAAAAATCCCGGCTGCATTATGGGGACTGATGCCGTCCACATCCTTTCGGGGATCAATGCTGTTTTCTATCCTCTTCTCATCCAAGTGAGAAGGCAAAGGACGCAGCAGCAAAATACCGTCCGTTTCCGCATCTACATTGATTTGGGCAAAGGCCGCATAAAAATCCTCCGCCTTTACATCCGCCGTAAAGCTGCGGGAGGAAACCCGCAGCCCGAAGGCCTGCAACTTTCTGCTCGCCGCAGCTTCATACTGTACATCCTCCGGTCTTTCTCCCACACGAATAATGACCAGATGGGGTGTTCTATCTTCCTGCGCCAGAACCCTTTCTATCTCCTCTTTCATCCGCTCCGATACAGCTTGTCCTCTTAATTCTATCATCGCAATTCCCCCAACACGATTTTCCATACTTCCTCAGCTCTGCGCTTTCCCTCCTCATACAAAAGGAAAGCCCTGGCGTCCAGTTCCTCCGCTTTGTTTCTGTCCTTCATATATTTGGTATTGATACGGACGTTTAAGAGTCCCCCTGCCAGACCCGCCTGCACACCTGCCGCAGCCACGCCCGCATCCGACACCGCCAGCCTGGAAGCGTATAAAGCCAGGTAGCGAATATCTTCCAAAGACGAAAATGCCAGCTCCATCATCTCCAAAGGCACCTCTGCCGCCGCAAGAAGCAAGGGCTCCATTTGCTCCTGCTTACATCGCTTCTCTTCCTCCGTTGCCGCAGGCAAGGCATAAGCCTGTGACAGAGGCAAAAATACCTTTGCGTCTTCATCCGCCAAATCCAGCAGCCTTTCCCTTCTCTCCCGCATACCTTCTGCAACAGCCTGTATCTTTTCTTCGATATCTGCAAATTTCTTTTTCCCCGCCGTCAAGGCACAAACCATCTGCGCCAGGGACAAAGCCACAGCCCCTATTACGGCAGATGCGCCTCCGCCCCCCGGTATCGGCTCCCCGGAAGAAAGCAACTGCATGTACTTTTCCACATCACATCTTCTTGTCTGCATCATTTCATCTCCTTTTCTTTCTCATCCCCAGTTTACTACAAAAAGGAGAGCTCCACAAGCGCCGCTATACAGCAGCCTTTACCTGCCTGCAAGGGCCGCCCCGAAGCCTAGGGCTCCATAACAAGATCCACGAGTACGGCATCTTCCACAGAAAAATAATCCTCCAGATGACTGCTGAATCCGGAAGCCTTCCATGCCTGCTCAAAAGATATTTCTTCAAGATTGCTCAGATACACATAAGTTGACTTTACGGCAGCATTAGGCAGCTGCCCGCTGAGTTCAAGGCGCTTTTTATATATATAACCGTTGCAGCGCCATGTTCCGTCACTCATTTCATCATAGGCTTGAAAGCTTCCTTCAATCCTTCTTTCTACCCTGGGCTCTTTTGAACATCCGCTTATCACGAATATCAAAAGCAAAACCATCCATAATATCGTACTTCTTTTCATCTCTTCCCCTCCTCGTATTATAAAGTCATACCCATTCTTTACCTGTTCTAAGGTATAGGGTATGCTGTTGAAGATGCTGTGGATTGGTTATCACCTCCTACCGCATAGACG
>JBGZHY010000068.1:0-28716 GCA_041848045.1 Lachnospiraceae bacterium | reverse complement strand
TTCGCATTTCTTCTGGTATCATCGTTAATTCCAAGGCAATAGCAAAGTGCCTTGTGGTACACATCCTGATACCTTACCTCTTTTAATTTCTCGTAGTAGAATTTCTCATGTGCTTCACTGATAAAAATAATGCTCTCTTTCTTTGTGTTTTCTGCTCCTAACGCTGTACTGTTCATGCTTAATTCCTCCAATTCTTTATTTTTGACCATAACCACACCAGCAGCATAGCTGCTCATTGTTGCGGCATTCGCCAAATGCTCATGCAAGCATGGCACTTGGCTCATTGCAACACGCAAAAAGGACACTCCCAAATTTTCACTTGGAAAGTGTCCTTGAAGTACAAAATATAAAATTGAATGTCGCACAAAACGTATTATTCAGTATTATTCCGTATTATGCGTAGCAAATTTGTAGTAAATTTGTAGTAAATCACAACTTGTAATCGCTGAAACCCTTGATTTTACTGACTTTATTTGTCTAATGACTTCATCGTCGGGAACAGCAGCACATCCCGAATCGCCGGAGAATTGGTCAAGAGCATTACCAACCTGTCAATACCATAGCCAATGCCTCCCGTCGGCGGCATCCCGATTTCCAGGGCATTGAGGAAATCCTCATCCGTATGGTTCGCCTCCTCATCTCCCGCTGCAAATGCAGCCTCCTGTGCCGCAAAGCGTTCTCTCTGATCAAGAGGATCATTTAATTCGGAATAGGCATTCGCCATCTCTCTTCCGTAAATAAAGAGCTCAAAACGCTCCACATAGTCCGGATTTTCCGGTTTCTTTTTGGTCAGCGGGGATACCTCCAGCGGATGATCCAACACAAAAGTAGGCTGAATCAAATGTGCTTCCACATATTCCTCAAAGAAAAGGTTCAAAATATCCCCCTTGCCGTGCCTTTCTTCAAAAGCGATATTCCGCTCCTTGGCAAGCGCTTTTGCCTCCTCCGTGCTGCGGATTTCACCAAAATCCACACCGGCATATTTTTTCACCGCATCCACAACACTAATGCGTTCAAAAGGCTTGCCCAAATCTATCATCTCTTCCCCGTAAGGAATCAAGGTCGTCCCGCAAACCTTCTGTGCCAGATGGCGGAACATATCCTCGGTCAAATCCATCATGCCGTGGTAGTCCGTAAAGGCCTGGTACAGCTCCATCAAGGTAAACTCCGGATTATGTCTGGTATCCACTCCCTCGTTTCGGAATACGCGGCCGATTTCATAAACCTTTTCTAAACCGCCTACGAGCAGACGCTTCAAATACAGCTCCAGAGAAATGCGAAGCTTCACATCCTCATTCAGAGCATTATAATGGGTATGGAAAGGTCTTGCGGCAGCGCCGCCGGCATTGGACACCAGCATTGGCGTTTCTACCTCTATAAATCCCCTCTCATCCAGAAACTTTCTGATTTCGGTGATGATTTTGGAGCGCTTGACAAAGGTTTCCTTCACCTTTTCATTCATAATCAAATCAACATATCGCTGTCTGTAACGGGTATCCGTGTCGGTTAAGCCATGGAACTTCTCCGGTAGCGGCTTTAGGCTTTTGGAAAGCAGATCCACCTGTGTGGCATGCACGCTGATTTCTCCCATTTTCGTCTTAAAAACCGTGCCCTTAATGCCTACAATATCGCCGATATCCAGCTTCTTAAATGCCGCATAAGCCTCTTCTCCCAGGGCATCCTTCGCCACATAGGACTGAATACGCCCCTCCAAATCCTGAATATGGCAAAAAGAAGCCTTGCCCATGATTCTTTTTGCCATCAAGCGCCCCGCTATACTGACTTCCCGGTTCTCCAAATCGGCAAAAGCATCCACAATTTCCTTGCTGTGATGGCTTCTGTCATATTTGGTCACGGCAAAGGGATCCTTTCCCGCCGCCGTCAACTCCGCCAGCTTATCCCTACGCGCCTGTAAAATATGGTTTAATTCCTCCGCAAGCCCTTCTGTATTCTGCTGCGCATTCTTTTCTGCCATTCTGCCCCCTTACTGTACCCGCTGTATGCCAAGTACCCGATATTCCACAACACCTGCCTGTGTTTCTACAACCACCTCGTCATCCACCTTTTTGCCGAGCAAAGCCCTGCCTATCGGCGATTCGTTGCTGATTTTGCCCTCCAGAGAGTTTGCCTCCGTGGAGCCGACAATCCTGAACTCTATGTCTTCATCAAATTCCTTATCATATAGCTTCACGCTGCAGCCTATATTGATGATGTCCAGATCCACCTCGTCTTCCACCACCACCTCTGCATTTTTCAGCAGATTTTCCAGCTCTTCAATGCGGGCCTCGATGTCCCTCTGTTCATCCTTTGCAGCATCGTATTCTGCATTTTCCGACAAATCCCCCTGCTCTCTTGCTTCCTTAATCTTCTGGGCGATTTCCCTTCTTTGGTTTACCTTTAAGTCATGAAGCTCTTCCTCGTACTTTTTCAAGCCTTCATAAGTCAATATGTGTTTCTTTTCAGCCATTTCTTCCTCCAAAACATGCCTTTTCCGTGCATTTTGTCATATATCCGCACAATTATAAGCTTTTTTATATACAAAGTCAAACATATATTTTATGGCAATCTCCGACAGCCTTCGGGCTAATGCAGGTGCGCCAGCAACTCTTCCAATTCCGTATAGGTGTTAACCCGATTTACCATATCCCGCAACCTGGAGCTGCCCTTCATACCGTGTGTATACCAGGCGGCATGCTTGCGCATTTTCAATATTCCCATATAGCTTCCGTCCATTTCCACCTGCATGGCGGCTTGCCGCAAAATCATCTCTTTGATGTCTTCCGTGCAGGGTTTGTAGACCTGATAATCCGGAGGAAGCTTTCCCTGTTCATCCGCCGCCTCCAGATACTCTTTAATCTGCCGGAAAATCCAGGGATTTCCCTGGGCAGCCCTTCCTACCATCACACCGTCGCAACCGGTTTCCTGCAGCATGGCAAATGCCGAAGCCCCGTCCTTCACATCCCCGTTTCCGATGACCGGAATGCCGACTGCCTCCTTGACGGCTTTGATAATGCTCCAATCCGCATTTCCGCTGTAAAACTGATTCCTGGTGCGGGCATGCAGGGCAATCAGAGATACTCCGCAGCTTTCCGCAATCCGCGCAATCTCCACCGCATTGACATGCTCATCGTCAAAACCCTTTCGGATTTTTATACTCACCGGCTTTTTGGATTTTTTCACCATAGCGCTTAATATTTTCTCCACCAGCTTCGGCTCCCGCATCAGCGCCGACCCTTCCCGATTATTGACAATCTTGGGGACGGGACAGCCCATATTAAAATCAATAAAATCAAAATTCTCCTCGGACAGCCTGGCGGCAATCTCTCCCAATATATCCGGTTCGGAACCGAAAAGCTGCACCGCCAGGGGCGATTCCCTGCCGTTTGTCTTGAGCAGCTCCCCGGTATTCTTGTTTTCATACAAAACAGCCTTCGCACTGACCATCTCTGTCGTCAGCAGATCACAGCCCTGCTCCTTACAGAGAATACGAAATGGCAGGTCTGTAACACCTGCCATCGGTCCTAAACTCAAGCCTCCGTCTATATATCGTTCACCTATCGTAAAGCCCAGTTTCATATACCACCTTTATTTATTTTTCTGTACACAGACTGCAGCATAAAACAGCTCCAGCTGCATGAAAAGCTCCCGCTTCTCCTTTTGCAGCCGCCGGATAAGCAGCTCGCTTTCTATCTCATCGAAGTAAAAATCACCTTCATCCGCCAAGGTCTTGATTTGCAGCTGTCCCTCTCCGTCAAATTCCAGAGAAATAATGCCGCCGCAGTGCTCGGCATAGTCCACGCAGACCTGCTTTACATCCGCCTGCACGGCTTTGGGAAGCCGGGAAAAATCCTCGTTAAAATAATACTTCTGCTTATAGGAATTGGCTGCGCACAGCACAAGATTTTCCATACTTATCGCACCAGCATTTTATTGATTCTGTATTGATCTTCCGGAATATCCTTTTTCATTGCCAAAGCCTCCTGAATATCAAAATCACAGTATTCGCCGTTTTTATAGGCCACTACACGATTGGATTTGCCGCCCTGCAAAAGCTCCACCGCCTTTGCGCCCATGATGGAAGCATAGACCCTGTCCTTACAGGTCGGTGCACCGCCCCTTTGCATATGCCCGAGAATGGTTGCACGGGTTTCAATGCCCGTTGCCGCCTCAATTCTCTTTGCCATGGAATTGGAATGTCCGATACCCTCCGCATTGATGATAATATGGTGTTTCTTGCCCCGTTTACGATTGTCGATAATACGGTTGACAAGAGCCTGCTCATCGCCGTCATATCTTTCCGGAAGCAGCACATCCTCCGCACCGTTGGCAAAGCCGCACCAAAGAGCGATATAGCCCGCATGTCTGCCCATAACCTCAATGATGGAGCAACGCTCATGGGAGGTGGAGGTGTCACGCACCTTATCGATGGCTTCCATAGCCGTATTCACCGCCGTATCAAACCCGATGGTATAATCCGTACAGGCAATGTCCAAATCAATAGTGCCCGGAACACCGATGGTATTGATGCCGAGAGCGGAAAGCTTGCCGGCGCCCTGGAAAGAACCGTCACCGCCGATAACCACGATACCGTCAATACCGTGCTTTCTGCAAATATCGGCGCCCTGCTTCTGTCCCTCCGCCGTCATAAACTCGGCGCTTCTTGCCGTATATAAAATGGTTCCGCCTCTGTGTATGATGTCCGAAACGCTGGTAGAATTCATATCTACAATCTCTTCCGTCAGCAGGCCCGCATAACCCCTCTTGATTCCCTTTACCTTTATGCCGCTGTGAATGGCTGTACGAACCACGGATCTGATTGCCGCATTCATGCCCGGAGCATCGCCGCCGCTTGTCAATACACCTATCGTCTTAATTTCCTTTGACATACAAACTCCTTCTGCTTCCCTGTTTATCCATTTTAAACAAATAGATTGTATATGATTTGTTGATTTTTTTCAATACCTACTTCGCAAGAAGCTTGACATTTTCCTCACCCATTCTTGCCTGTAAGCTTTCCAACACGCCTTTTTGCAGACTCACCCTCCACCTATCTCCCAGATAGCGCTTCATCCTTTCCTGCCGCAGATAGATATAAACCGGCACCTCTCCCTCGGCGCTGCCAAGGCTTGCCAAAAGCAGACCGATATCCTCCTCATAGGCTGTCTTATCCGCATATTGTATCCACAGCTCCTTGGTCTTTTCCCCCAGTCTTTGTATCTCATCCACGATGATTTTGCCGTTTTCATCCGCATTAAAGCTTGCCTTCCCCCGTATCAGCAGCTTCGCATCTTCCTGTAAAATCCCCCGATACTTTTCGTATATCTTCGGAAAAACCACCAGCTCCACCGTCGAAAACACATCCTCCAGCTCCGCAAAGGCCATGGTTTGCATGGTTCTTGTCGTTTTAATGCTGACTTGGGTAATGAGCCCGCCGATGCTGACTTTATCGCCCTCCTGCCGCTTTGCCTCTCCGCTTTCTTCATCCGGCACAAAATCCAGGGTATTGGCATTGGCCTTGGCACGGATTTCTTCCATATAATCGTCCAAAGGATGTCCGGAAATATATATCCCCACCATTTCCTTCTCAAAAGCCAGCAAATCCGCCTTGGAAAATTCTTCCACAGGCGGCAGTTGCAGACGAAAGCTTTCCTGTTGTCCGCTGTCACCGAAATCAAAAAGGCTCATTTGCCCGCTGATGGCTTTACTGTCCTTGGATTTTCTGTCAATGAGCTCCGGTATCAGCAGCATCTTTTGCTTGCGGTTTCCCTCAAAACTGTCCAGAGCGCCCGCCTTGACGAAGCTTTCCAGTGTCCGCTTATTGACCTCCTTGTGCCCCATACGATTGACAAAATCTTCCAAATGCAAAAACCTTCCGTTTTCTTCCCGATTGCGGATAATCTCCGCCGCAGCCCCTTTTCCCACGCTTTTGATGGCGCTTAAGCCGAAACGGATACCATTGCCGGAAACGGAAAATTCACTCTCCCCCTCGTTGATGTCCGGCGGCAGTATGGCAATGCCCATCTGCTTGCAGCTTAGAATATATTCGGATACCTTGCCTGCATGGTCCATAACGGAGCTCATCAAAGCCGCCATAAAGGCAAGAGGATAATAATATTTCAAATATGCCGTCTGGTAGGATACAAAAGCATAGCAGGCGGCATGGGACTTATTAAAGGCATATTTGGCAAATTCCGTCATCTCGTCAAAAATCTTCTGTGCCACCGCCTCCGGTATCCCCTTTGCCACGCAGCCCGCAATCCCCTCTTCGGCATTGCCGTACACAAAATTCTGCCGCTCCTTTTCCATAACGGAGAGCTTTTTCTTGCTCATGGCACGGCGCAGCAAATCGCTTCGCCCCAGCGTATACCCCGCCAAATCCCGCACAATCTGCATAACCTGCTCCTGGTACACGATGCAACCGTAGGTGGAACGCAGAATCGGCTCCAGCTCCTTACAGTCGTAGCTGATGCTCTCCCTTTCATTCTTTCCCTTAATATACTTCGGAATAAAATCCATAGGGCCCGGTCTGTAGAGGGAAATACCCGCAATAATGTCATCCAGGCAGCCCGGCTTTAATTCCTTCATAAAGCTGACCATACCGGCGCTTTCCAGCTGGAAAACCCCCTCCGTTTTGCCGCTGCCTATCATTTCGTAAACGGCCTTGTCCTCGTAGTTGATTTTCAGCATATCAATATCCCTACCGTCGCTTTTCTTCACCTGTTCCAGGGTTTTTTGAATAACGGTCAGGGTACGCAGTCCCAAAAAATCCATTTTCAACAGCCCCAGCTCCTCCAAGGTTCCCATGGTAAACTGGGTGGTAATGGAGCCGTCCGCATTCTTGGCAACCGGTACGTATTCATCAATACTTTTCTTGCCGATTACCACACCCGCCGCATGGATGGAGCTGTGCCTTGGCAAACCCTCCAGCTTCATGCTTAAGTCAATGAGATTACGAACCTGCTCTTCATATTCATATTTTTCGGCAAGCTCCTTGCTGACCTTTAAGGCTTTTTCCAAAGTCATACCGATTTCCGTCGGCACCAGCTTGGCGATTGTATCGCAAAGGGCATAAGGCAGATCCAAAGCCCTTCCCACATCACGGATAACACCCCTTGCCGCCAGAGTACCGAAGGTAATAATCTGGCAAACCCTTTCCTTTCCGTATTTGCGGATAACATAATCAATCACTTCCTGCCTGCGCTCATAGCAAAAATCCACGTCTATATCCGGCATGGATACGCGCTCCGGATTCAAAAAGCGCTCAAAAAGCAGGTCATAATGAATCGGATCCACATCGGTAATGCCCAGGCTGTATGCCACAATACTGCCGGCAGCCGAACCTCTTCCCGGTCCCACCGGAATACCGTGCTGTCTGGCATAATGGATGTAATCCCACACAATGAGAAAATAATCAATATAGCCCATATTTTCAATGACGGAAAGTTCATAATCCATCCGCTGCTTCAGGGCTTTATCCATCCTGCCGTAGCGCCTGACAAGACCTTTATAGCACAGCATGCGCAGATAAGAGCTCGGCGTATAGCCCTCCTCCACCGCATACTCCGGCAGCCTGGTTACCCCAAACTCTATTTCCACATTGCATCTGTCCGCAATTTTCATCGTATTTTCAAGAGCCTCCGGTATATGGGAGAAAAGCCGCTCCATCTGTTCCGGACTCTTTAAGTAAAACTGCCCCCCCTCATATCGCATCCTGTCCTCATCGCTCACCTTTTTACCGGTCTGGATACACAACAGCACATCATGGGGCACCGCATCCTCCGCCCGAATATAATGCACATCGTTAGTGGCTACCAAGGGGACACCGGTTTCCCTGCTTAAGCGAATCAACTCCTCATTGACCTTCTTCTGCTCGTAAATACCGTGATCCTGCAACTCCAAAAAATAATTATTTTCTCCAAAAATCGCCTTATTCTTCAAGACCGCTTCCTTTGCCTTATCGTAAGAGCCTCGCAGCAAAAGCTTCGGCACTTCTCCTGCCAGACAGGCGGACAGGGCAATCAGTCCCTCGCTGTATTCCCGCAAAACCTCATCATCCACCCGCGGTCTGTAATAAAAACCGTCCACAAAGCCTTTGGAAACGATTTTCGTCAGATTTTCCAGTCCCTGATTATTCTTCGCAAGCAAAATCAGGTGATAATAACGATCTTCTCCGTGCACCACCTCTCGGTCAAAACGGGAAGCGGGGCTGACGTAAACCTCGCTGCCGATAATCGGCTTAATACCGACTTCCTTTGCCGCCTTATAAAATTCGATAATGCCGTACATCACGCCGTGGTCGGTTATTGCCAAGGATTTCATCCCCAAATCTCCGGCTCTTTCCACCAGATCCCGAATCTTGCTGGAGCCGTCCAACAAAGAATACTGCGTATGTACATGCAAATGTGTAAATTCCATAAAGTTCCCCCTGAGAAAGCAACAAGAACGTTGCAGCTGCAAACGTCCTTGTGTTTCATTTCTTATTAAGTTAACAAATAAGAGGACAAAGCACTCACTGCCTTTTCTTCATCCGTGCCTTCCGCGCTGATGGTAATTTCATCGCCGGTGGCAAGGGTCAGCGTCATCATTCCCATGATACTCTTGGCGTTGACCGTCTTATTGCCCTTGTCAATATAGATATTACTCACAAACTGACTGGCAACCTGAACGAGCATAGCCGGCCGCATTTCCGCATTGGAAGCAACACCTACCGTAATCATATTTTTTGTCATAATTCCTTCTCGTTACCCCTTTCATCTTTGAGTCTATCCGCTATTTCAGAGATTTTTCTTAACCGATGATTAACACCGCTTTTTCCTACCGGCGGATTTAAATATGTTCCAAGCTCACCCAAGCTTGCCTCCGGGTACCGGAGTCTGAGCATTGCAACATCCCGCAAAGATTCTGACAATGCATCCAAACCCTCTTCGTCCTGAATATACAAAATATCCTCTATCTGTTTCATCGCAGCCGAAACCGTTTTATGGATATTTGCCGCCTCACAGTTTACCTTTCGATTCACCTCGTTGCGCATGCCCTTAAGTATACGGATATTCTCAAGATCCAGGAGTGCAACCGGCGCTTCCATCAAAGCGAGAACCCTGGAAATCTCCTCGCTGCCCTTTAGGTAAACCACGAAGCTTTTTTTTCTTCCCACAATCTTTGCCGCGGTTTCCAAAGAAAGCAATATTTCTTTGAGCTGCTCCGCTCTTGCAAGGCTTGTGCAGACGATTTCAAAATGATACCCCTTCTCCGGGTCCGACATGGAGCCTGCCGCCAAAAAAGCTCCCCGTAAAAAAGCCCTCTTGCAGCAGGTATTGGAGAGAACAAAGCGATCCTGTAAGGATAAATCCTCCGCAATCTCCCCGTTTGTATGCAGCAACCTGGATGTTGTCAAAATATTCCTCGTGTCAAAATCATTTTTAACTGAAATAGTATAGTTGTGATTTTTTGTCAAAAAAGTGTTTTTACGAATAGTTATATCCGTTCCTATATTAAATGTTTTCTTTAAAATTGTAAAGCATTTACGAGCAAGTCCTGCGTGTTCGGTAGAAAGTGACAACTTAAACTCATCCTTCTCCGAAATTTTAATATTTCCCAACAAAGATAATATGGCTGTAAGCTCTGCAATGTTGCAATGTCTTGCATTATTTACAACACGACACAACTCATCCTTGATTTTTGATGAAAATGACATCTCAACCTATCCTGTGCTTATTCTTTTCTATATCCCTGTGCTCCAGCTTCAGACTGATCCGCTCCGTACTCTGCAGCCTTTCATACAGACTGTGTGCCACGGAAACGGAACGATGCTGTCCTCCCGTACAACCGATGCCCACCATCAGCTGGGTCTTTCCCTCAGCAATATAAAGAGGAAGCAAAAAGCTGAGCATATCATATAATTTGTCCAAAAACACAGCGGCATGCGCATCCGCAAAAACATAATCCCGAACCGGCGCATCCTCTCCCGTCTGCATGCGCAGTTTGGGCTCGTAAAAAGGATTCGGCAAAAAGCGTACATCAAAGAGCAAATCCGCATCCGCAGGAACACCGTACATAAAACCGAAGGACAAAATATTCACAAATATTCGGGGATATTCTTTTCCATGATAAAAAATATTCAGGAGCTCCTCCTTCAAATCCCGACTGAATAAAGTACCGGTATCCAAGACAAAATCCGCCCGCTTTTTCAAAAAAGCAAGAGCCTTGCGCTCGGCGGCGATGCCTTCCTCCAAACGCTTTTGCTGCGCCAGAGGATGTATGCGCCTGGTTTCCTTGTAGCGCTTAATCAGGACATTGTCCTCCGCATCCAAAAACAAAATTTGATAGGAAAAGCCCCGACTCCGGATATAATCTAAAATCCCGTCCAGCTTTTCCAAATGCTCTCCGCTGCGAATATCGATTCCCAGCGCCGTCTTTTTATATTCTTCCCTGCTCTGCAAAAGCAAGTCCGTAAAATGCATCATCAAATTCAAGGGCAGATTGTCAATGCAGTTATAGCCCATATCTTCCAGCGCCTTCAGCGCCACCGTCTTGCCGGAACCGCTCATCCCGCTTACAATGATGATCTCGTTCATACACTCCATATTCCTTTAAAACTCTCCCAAGAGCCTGACCTCTCTCTCCAGCTCTACACCGAACTTCTCCTTGACCACCTTCTGAATATGACAGATCAGGGCGTAAATCTCAGCCGCCTTCGCCGAACCCTTATTCACCACAAAGCCGGCATGTTTGGTGGACACCTGGGCGTCCCCTATGCTGTATCCCATAAGACCGGCATCACTGATCAGTTTGCCGGCAAAATGTCCCTCCGGCCTTTTAAAGGTTGAACCGGCACTGGGCAAATCCAGAGGCTGCTTATCCCGCCTCCTGAACTCCAAATCCTGCATCTTCGCCAAAATATCCTGTCCCTTCGCTTTCTTAAGCTTCAGCACGGCGGAGAGCACTACTCTTTCCTCTTTTTCGATGTTACTGTAACGATAAGCAAAATCCAGAGCCGCAGCCGGCAGATAATGCAGACGCAAATCTTTTTCCAAGACCTTAACCTGTTGCAAAATGTCCTTCATTTCTCCCTCATAGGCACCGGCATTCATAAAAACCGCACCACCTATGGTTCCGGGAATACCGGAGGCAAACTCAAAGCCGGACAATTCCTTTTCCAGAGCGTAAGCCGCCACAGCCGACATGGTTGCGCCTGCACCGGCCTCCAGCTCTTCTTCACCCCTTTGTATAATGTCGCTTAGGGCCAAGGTGCTGATAATCACGCCGGGATAACCCTTATCGCTCACCAAAAGATCGCTGCCCTTCCCGAGAATAAAGTGCTCCAGCTTTTCCCTCCGGCAAAAGCGCAGCAGGGCAAGCAACTCCTCCTCTGTCCGGGGAGAAGCAAAAAACTCTGCCTTTCCTCCCGCCCGAAAGGTAACATGGGCGGACATATCCTCCTGCGTCCGTATATTTTTACTGATACTCCGTAAAGCTTCTAATGTGTCCATATACTCCTAATCGTTATATCTGTCTGTTGATGTTTGCCTGTACCCTGTTGTACAACTCCTGTGCGGCATTATACCCCATCTTCTTCTGTCTGTGGTTCACCGCCGCCGATTCGCAGATAACAGCAAGGTTCCTTCCCGGACGAATCGGCAGAACATGACAGGTAACCTTATTGCCCAAATACTCCGTATATTTATCCTCCAGCCCCAGCCTGTCATACTCCTTTTCTCTGCTCCACTCCTCCAGCTGAATCACCATATCGATCTGCTGGGTATCCTTTACGCTGCCCACGCCGAATAAGGCCTTGACGTCAATAATGCCGATGCCCCGCACTTCAATAAAATGCTTGGTAATATCCGGCGCACTGCCGATTAAGGTCTGCTCCGATACCTTGCGTATTTCCACCACATCATCGCTCACCAGCCGATGCCCGCGCTTAACCAGCTCCAAAGCGGATTCCGACTTGCCGATGCCGCTGTCGCCGGTAATCAGCACGCCTTCGCCGTAAATGTCCACCAACACACCGTGGATGCTGATGCAAGGCGCCAAACGCACTTTCAGCCAGCGTATAATCTCCGCCATGATATCCGTGGTGGTCTTTTGGGAAATCAGACAAGGAATGTCATAATAATTGGCAAACTCCAGCATATCCTCATCCGGTTCCTGCCCCCTGGCAAATACAATGCAGGGCAGCTTATAGGACAAAAGCTTATCATACATCTTTCTCTTGCGTTCCTTATCCAAGGTGAAAATATACTGCTGCTCCACAAATCCGATAATCTGCACGCGCTCGCTGTCAAAATAATCAAAAAAACCGGTGAGCTGTAAAGCCGGTCGATTGACATCCGGATGGGTAATGACAATATTGTCCGTATTGATTTCCGGCGTCACATTCTGCAGATGCATATGCTGTATAAACTCCGTCAGGGGTACGCCGATGCTTGAATCGATAACACTCATAGTGATAACCTCTCTCTGTACATAAAGTAAACGGTAACTGAATATATCTAAGAAAGCGCCGATTTGATCAGCGTTTCCTTAAGAATACCATACTTCCTGCTTTGTTTCAATGCAGTTTCAACGCAAAAAGCGGCAGCTCCTCAGCCCCGCTTTTTACACTTATCTTATGCCTGTACCTCCTCCTTACGGATTTCCTTGGTACGAATCTCCCTGCAAATCTGCTCCACAAATGCCTCAATACTTTTGCTGCCCTCATCTCCGGCAAAACGGCTTCTGACGGAAACCGTTCTTTCCGCTTCTTCCTTCTCGCCTACCACCAGCATATATGGCACCCGGTCAAGTCTTGCCTCCCGGATTTTAAAGCCGATTTTCTCGCTCCTTTCATCCATGCCTGCATCCACACCGTTGGCCAAAAGAATATCCCTTACCTCTTTTGCATATTCCGCATATTTATCGGAAATCGGCAGCACCCTTACCTGCTCCGCACACAGCCAGGTCGGGAACTTGCCGGCATACTTTTCTATCAACCATGCCAAGGTTCTTTCATAACAGCCAAGACTGGTTCTGTGAATAATGTACGGACGTTTCTTTTCTCCGTCCTTGTCGATATAATACATATCAAACATATCCGCAATCGCACAATCCAGCTGAATGGTAATCATGGTGTCTTCCTTGCCGTATACGTTCTTTGCCTGTATATCTATCTTCGGGCCGTAGAATGCCGCTTCTCCGTCCGCCTCCTTAAACGGCAGGGCCTTATCCTGCAAAATCTTCCGCAGCGCGCCCTGGGCGCTCTCCCAGTATGCTTCATCTCCCAGATATTTTTCCCGATTCTCCGGATCCCATTTGGAAAGACGGAAGCTGACATCATCCTTCAGCCCCAAGGTATCCAATACATGTATTGCCAGATTCAGGCAGCCCTGCAGCTCCTCCTCCGCCTGGTCCGGTCGAATCACCAGATGTCCCTCACTGATGGTAAACTGTCTGACCCTTGTCAAACCGTGCATTTCACCGGATTCCTCATTGCGGAACAAGGTAGACGTTTCTCCCATGCGGAAAGGCAGATCCCGGTATGACTTCTGCGTATTCTTATACACATAATACTGGAAAGGACAGGTCATCGGTCTTAGGGCAAATACCTCTTTGTCCTTCTCCTCGTCCCCCAGCACGAACATACCGTCCTTATAATGATCCCAGTGTCCGCTGATTTTATATAAATCGGATTTTGCCATCAAAGGCGTTTTGGTTCTCACATAGCCCCATTCTCTGTCTTCAATATCCTCAATCCATCTTTGCAGTTTCATCACCATCTTGGTGCCCTTAGGCAAAAGCAGAGGCAAACCCTGCCCGATGACATCCACTGTGGCAAAAAGCTCCATCTCTCTGCCCAGTTTATTGTGATCCCTTTTCTTAATATCCTCCAGGTGCTCCAAATAGGCTTCCAAATCCTCTTTCTTAAAGAATGCGGTGCCGTAAATTCTCTGCAGCTGCGCCCTGTCGGAATCTCCTCGCCAATAAGCCATGGAAGAAGAAATCAGCTTAAAAGCCTTAATGCCCTTGGTGCTCGGCAAATGCGGTCCCGCACATAAATCCACGAACTCTCCCTGCCTGTAAAAGCTGATGACGGCATCCTCCGGCAAATCCCGAATCAGTTCCGCCTTGTAGATCTCGCCCTTTTCTTCCACGAAACGGATTGCCTCCGCCCGCTCCAGCTCGAATTTCTCAATTTTTAAATTCTCCTTGATGATTTTTTTCATCTCCTCTTCCAGAGCATCCAAATCCTCTCTGGAAAAAGGCGCATGGTCAATATCATAATAAAACCCGTTCTCTATGCTGGGACCGATGGCGAGCTTCGCCTCCGGATATATCCGCTTTACCGCCTGCGCCAGCACATGACTGCAGCTGTGGCGCAACACGCCAAGCGCCGCCGGAGAATCCGCCGTTACAATATGCAAGTGGCAGTCCCTATCCAGCAAAGTCCTGAAATCCGCCATCTTGCCGTCCACCTCCGCCCCGAGGGTCGCTCTTGCCAACCCTTCACTGATATCCTTTGCCACATCCAGAACGGACAAAGGCGCCGCATATTCTTTTACCACTCCGTCTTTTAATGTAATTTTCATCACTAATCTCCTCAACCTTCTTCACTTATTTTTGTATACAAAAAGTCCCTTAAATACATTGCCTGTATCTAAGGGACGATAAAATCTTACCGCGGTTCCACCCTGCTTGTTTTCACCTCTTCATTGGGATTATAACGTCATCAACGGGCTGTATTAAAGCCACTCCGAGCCGGTCTTCCCGCACAGAAATGCCGAAGCTTGCAGCAAACGCTTCTTCTCTGAGTTCTCCCTCTGCGGTACTCTTCTCATCATCGTTTTATGATATGTGCTCATCATAAGACTTTCCGTAAAAAAAGTCAATACATTTTACACAATTTAATTATGTTCCTTCTATAAAAGTGCAATCAGGGCATCCACATCCTCATCCCTCGTCGCCCAGCTGGTGCAGAAACGAATGACGGACTGATTTTCCCCGTAGCTTTCCATATACCCGAAGGCCACCTTGGCGGAAAGCTCCTCCATTTTGGCATTGTCTACAATGATGAACTGCTGATTGGTAGGAGAATTGATGAAGAGCTTATACCCCTTTTCCACCAATGCCTTTTGTATCCGCAATGCCTGCAGCACCGCCGTTTTACAGATTTCCACATACAGATTGTCCGTAAACAGCGTGTCAAACTGTATGCCCAGATTTCTGGATTTTGCCAGCATAGCGCCGTTTTGCTTAATCACATTGGCAAAACGAGGAATATAATTCGGTCTGCTGATGACGATGGCTTCCCCGAAAAGGGCGCCGCACTTGGTTCCGCCGATATAAAAAATATCCGCCAGACGTGCAATATCCGGAAGGGTAACGTCATTTTCCTCGGAGGCCAGAGCATAACCCAGCCTTGCACCGTCTATGAACAAAGGCAGATGGTATGCCAGGCAAATGGATTTCAAATCCTCCAACTCTTTTTTGCTGTATAAGGTACCGTATTCCGTAGGCAGGGAAATGTAGACCATCCCCGGAAACACAATGTGCTCCTTACCCTGGTCCTTCTCAAAATCCTCCAGATAGCGGCGCAAATCTTTGGCATCCAGCTTCCCCTCCTTGCCGGGAATCGTCAAAACCTTGTGTCCGCCGTGCTCGATGGCGCCCGCCTCATGAACGGCAATATGTCCGGAATGGGCGCTGATTACCCCCTGATAAGAGCGCAGTACCCCGTCAATAACCGTCGCATTGGTCTGGGTTCCGCCTACCAGAAAATATACCTCCGCTTTCTTACATTCGCAGGCCTTTCTGATTTTCTCCCTTGCCCTTTCACAATAGGCGTCGTGTCCGTAGCCCGGAAGCTTCTCGTAGTTGGTTTCCGCCAATCGTTCTAAAATGGTGGGATAGGCTCCCTCTGAATAATCATTTACAAAAAACTGCATTTCAAATTCCCCCTCTTAGTTGATGTCCAGCGCCTCATTCAGCTCCTCCAAGCCCGGAAGAACAAAGCGTCCGTCTTTGATGATATATATCTCCTCTCCCTCTTTGGAAAGAGCGTATATATTGCCCAGCTCATGATACGGTATGGTAATGTCCGTATGACAGCCGAAATATGCCTTTTCCGGTGCTTCCTTGCGCAGAGCGGAGCATTCATTCTCTCTGGCAATCAGCGCCTTGCCGTCCGGATTATAGGTCATGGTATCCTCTTCATAACAATAGCAGGTATCGCCGATGGCAAAATGCGGTCCCGTTTTTTCCGCAATCAAAATCGGGAATCGTTCGGTGATGCCGTATTTCTTGCCCACCGCATAGGCCACGGTATTGGTGCCGATGGCAAATTCTCCCAAAGGCAAACTCTTATGCCCCTTAAACAAGGTATCCGCCACCAGCTTTAGATTGCTTTCCTCATCGGCAAAATTTTTACAGCTGTAGGCGCAGATCATGCCGTCCTTAAACTCGATTTCCAAATCCCGAAAGGAAATATCCCACAAGAACACCTCCTGTACATGCAAAATCCCCTCGGTACCCGTCAAGAGCGGAGAAGTAAAAACCTCCCCTACCGGAATGTTGACATCCGCCACGCAATTTTCAAAATTGCTCTCCTTCTCCGGATTTTCCAGGTGATGCAGGCGGATTTTCATTTTTGTTCGGTTTGCTCCCGCCCCCTCCACCATCACATATTCCGCCTTATCCAGAGCATCGATGATTTTTTGCTGCAAATCTCTGTATCGACGGTAGTCCAGGGTATTGACCCTGATGATATCGTCAAATATGGCGGCGTAGTCCTTAGCACACTTTGCAATGTCCGAAACCGGCCAGGCAATGATGGTAAAGGAAGTTTCTTCACTGGGCACATAGCGGTTGCGCAAAGCCATGGCTGCCACGGAAAAATTCTGCTGCAGCTTCTTTTGTTTTTCGTCATAGGCGGGAGCATAAGGATTGTTTTCCGGTGAAAATACCGCTTCGCCGAAGGTTTCCATGACTGCCGGTCCCGCATACTGCGCAAGAATCTCCTTCATTTCCTCATAAGCCAGCTTCAGCTGATCCAGGCGCCTGTCCGTATAGGCTTTTTGATAAAAAACGGCGGAATCAAAGCGATGATCATAGTCAAGCTGCTTGTTGTAAGACGGCGTTCCGCAGCCGTAATTGCGATTAGGCGCTTTATCCGTCATCATATAAGGCAGTCTTGCCAGAACGGGCTCCAGTCCCATGGCGGCAAACTGCTCCATAGCCTTCTTGACTATCCTCTCAAAGCCCAGCTCATAGATGATTTGTACATATTTCTTCTGAGAAAGATCCTTCCGCCCGGCAATAAAGCCCTGTACAAAACCGTTCGTGTAGGTAAAGGCCATCTTTTCAATCTCCGCCTCCGAAAGGGCGTTTAAATACTTCGCCGTTTCCACCTGCCCTCTGCTTACATACTCACCGAAGCGGAACAAATAACGCAGATCCTCTAAATCCTGCTCCAAAATAATGTCCTTAAACAGGGTATAGGAAGGACTGTATGTATCCCGCACCCTTTCCTTTACCGTCACATCCAGGTAGTCAAAGGCATAGAAATAGATAGCCTCTTCTACGGCTGCCGAAGAAAAATCTTCCTCCCTGCAAATACCGTAAACCTGCAAAAATAATTCCAAAACAGCCAAAAGCCGTTCCTGCCTGCCGTCCAGCAAGAGCTTAAACACGGACTGCAGCTCCAGAGCGAGGGCAGCCATCGCCGCAGCCCCCTCTTTCCGATACTCCTTTTCCAAGAAAGCGGGGTTGCAGAGGGAACTTTCATAATCCTTCGGCAAAAGCCCCGCATACATCTCTTCCTGCAAGGCAAACAAGGACTCCAGATCCATCTCTTCCGTTTCCTTCTCGGCGTATATCTCATAAATCTCAAACATCAGATGAATGCGGGCGGCAAGCTGCTCAAAATACGGCGCATAAACGCCCTGCCCCTCCTCAAAGGGAATTTCTCCGATTCTTTTTAAGGCCAAATCCAATCTCTCGTTACTCATGCCCTTCCACCTACAATGATAATAATCAACCATAAAATCAACTGGGTTCCCGAAGACAGCAGGGCAAGATAATTCAGTAAATATTTAACCTCCCTTTCCCGAAAACCTCTGTATACATAATACAAAGAACACAGGGCAAAGATAATTGCCGAACATACAATGGCGGATACATACAGCTCCGGATTTCCCTTCAACGCAATGGTGATGCGCACCGCAATATAACCCAGAAGCAGAGCCACAAGAGAAAGACAAAAAGCATATTTGCCGCCCCTTGCATAAGGTCGGCGCAGGTAATTGCGCATATGCTCCGTATTCTTTACTTCCTCTTCCGTATGCAGATCCTTATAATCCGGCTCCGGTCTGAACTTTTCATCCTCCAAAATGGATTTTTTACTGTGCTCTCTTTTGAGCAAAAATCTGCCTTTCGGCAAAAAATCAAACATCCTTTTCCTCTTTTTTCCGCAGCCTGCGCAGGGTTCTCTGTTGATAAGCCCTGTAAAACAGGACAAACAGGATATAACCGAGCACACAGCCCAAAGTATTCAAAAAAATATCGTCCACATCAAAGCTGCCCACATTCAGCCGAATTTGCACAAACTCAATCGCAAGACTGAACGTAAAACCCTGCAACACCGTCCTGTACAAGCTGTGCTTTCTTCTGCCGATAATGGGTCTGAAAAATCCGAAAGGCACAAAAGCAAGCACATTGCCGAAGACATTGATGAGAAACGCATCCATTCCCAGCTGCTCACGATATAGATAAAATCTGCGGATTTCCTTAAATAATTCCCAGTTGTAACCATGCAAGGCACTGCCCGCATCTCTCCCGAAAGCCTCCGAAAAAAACAGAAAATAACCCAAAAAGATGAGATATATCACAAATAAAATAAAGCCGATTATTTTATTTCTTTTCCGTATCCTGTTCATCTTCCCCATTTAAAACGCTACATCATCTTTTCTGATGAGGAGCTTGGCTCCCGTTATAATGGTCAAAATACCTGCCGCAAGACCCAATACAATCAACGTAACGCCGATGGCTATATTGGCAGCGCCCACATTTTTCATTGTCGTATATACTCTTTCCATCATCCTTCTTTGCCCTCCTTTATACGCCGTACAGGGCATAATACTGTTTAATCAAATCAAACAGCCTGTCGTCTATGATGACTCTGCCCTTATACTCTCTGTTATATAAATAATCCACCACTTCATGCATACTGACGATGGCGCAGGTTTTCATACCGTAGCTTTCACTGATTTCCTGCAGGGCGGACTTCTCTCCCTGTCCCCTTTCACAGCGATCCACGCTGACTACCAGTCCCAGTATCTCCACCTCCGCCTGAGCCTTTAACAGCGGATAATTCTCTGCAATAGAGGTTCCCGCCGTCGTCACATCCTCGATGATGACTACCCGATCCCCGTCCTTTAATGGGCTGCCCAATAAAATACCGGTATCGCCGTGATCCTTTATTTCTTTGCGATTGGAGCAATACTTCACATCCTTTCCCGTCAGACGGGCAAATTCCATGCTGCCTGCCACACTTAAAGGAATACCTTTATAGGCGGGGCCGTATAATATGTCAAAATCCGTGCCGAAATTTTCATATAAGGCCCTTGCATAATATTCCCCCAGTCTGCTTAACTGTGAACCCGTTCTGTAAAAACCCGTATTGACAAAAAATGGGGTTTTTCGTCCGCTTTTGGTGGTGAAATCTCCGAATTTCAACACCTCGCAGTCTATCATGAACTCAATAAATTCCCGTTTATATTTTTCCATACCGCTTCCCGTAATGCCGCCGCATTACCTTTCCTTTCCCGAATCTTATGCTTGCTTTGCCAGATACGTATTCAACGCCTTCTCCAGCTCTTCCCTTGCTTCCGGCTTTGCCATGGCAAGGTAGCTGTCCTTCATGCCCAAAAGATAGTTTTTGTCTAAAGTCCCTTGCTTTTCCCGGGCAAAAGCCTCGTGAATCAGCTTCTTTGCCTCTGTCCGCCTCTCCTTTTTCACTTTGCCCAGTATGTAATTGTATAAGAGCATCTGCTTGGGGCTCAACATTCCTGCTTCCTCATCCTTCCTACAAAACCCTGCGAATATCCGCCAGCATATCCTTAAGCGCTTCTCTTGCCGCCCCGGCAAAACCCTCTTCTCCAAAATCCCTGTACTTCTCCTGCTTGTATGCCGCAATGATTCCTCTGGAAGAATTGACGATGGCTCCCAATCCTCCGTCATGGAAGCAAGGTCTTAAATCCTCGGCTCCGGCTCCCTGGGCGCCGTAGCCCGGCACCAAAAAATAGGTATGGGGCATCAAATCACGTAAAATCCGGCTCATTTCCGGATAGGTCGCGCCTACAACGGCTCCTACATTGGAATAGGCGCCTTCCATACATCTTTCTCCCCAATCCTTGACCTTATCCGCCACATGCTCATATAAAGGTCTGCCCTCCATCAGGCGGTCCTGAAATTCTCCGCTGGAAGGATTGGAGGTTTTCACCAGCACAAACAGTCCCTTGTCGTGTCGTATGCAGGTATCCACGAACGGTTCCACGGAGTCGCTGCCCATGTAAGGATTGACGGTGATAAAATCGGAAGGGAAGGGCTGAAAGCTCTTTTTGCCGATTTTCAGCTCTCCCAGATGCGCCGTCGCATAGGCTGCACTGGTGGATCCGATATCCCCCCTTTTGACGTCGCCGATCACCAAAAGTCCCTTGTCCTTACAGTAGCGCAGGGTTTCTTCATAAGCGCCCAAACCTGCAAGACCGAACTGCTCGTACATCGCCACCTGCGGTTTCACCGCCGGCACCAAATCATAACAGGCATCTACAAGCTCCTTATTAAAACGTAAAATCGCCTGCGCCGCCGCCTCCAGGCTCTCGCCTTTTGCGGCAAATGCTTCTTCCTTAATATGCTGCGGTATATAATCAAGCATCGGATCCAAGCCGATGCATACCGGCGCATTCTTGATGCGAATCTGCTCTATCAGTTTTACAATCATAGCTTCTCCCCGGCTTCACGCCTTATACAAAATCCTCTTTGATGATCTTCCACACCGCTTCTACACTGTTGTGTTCCCGAATATAGCTTTCCGCCGCTCGGGACATCTTTTGCAGCCTCGTCACATCGGCATACAAAGCTTCCAGCTCCTTGGCAAAATCCTCCGCCTTATCCCGTACGCACAAAGCTTCCTCCGCATGCAAAATTCCTTCCGCTCCCACAGAGCTTGTCAAAACCGGCACATGGTAATACAAGGCCTCAATAAGCTTGCCCTTGACGCCGGCTCCGTAGCGCAAAGGAACAATCACCAGCCTGACCTGACGATACAAAGCCTCCAGCTCCTCCTCCGTCACAAAGCCTTTGTATATCAAACCCTTTTCTTCATCATGCAGAGCTTTTACCTCATCTCCGGCTTGGGAGCCTGCGATATAGACCTGCGGCCTTCCCTCCGGCTTAAGCAGCGGCCATACCTCCTTGACAAACCACAAAATCGCATCGGTATTCGGCGGATGTGCAAAACCGCCTACAAAGAGAATGCCTTCCCGCTTGCCAAAATCCCGCTCCGTATCTTCTTTAAACTGCTCGTATACATAAGCGGTAATTGCCTTTACCTGTATATTCTCGTCCAGCTCCCGGATATAATCCACCTCCACCTGCGAAGGATAGTAGGACATATCCGCCTTTCGCATAATGCTCATTTCTATGCTTTTCCAGTATTTGCTGTTATCCCGCTGCTCCTGCTTACCGCTTAGCGCATATTCCCGCTGTTCCCGTAGAAAATGCAGGTCATGCCCGTAATAGATGACCTTCAAAGAGGTATGCTCCTTGATGAAATCAATATAATTGCCGGCAATATGCGGTCTGTTTAAGTACACCAGATGTATGTCCTTTTCGTGCTCCTTAATCCAGTCAAAAATCCCTGCCCGCATATCGTTTCCGTACAAAACCTCTATGCCCAGCTGTTCCAGCGCGGTGGTATAAGGCTCTTCCCGCAGGAAATTATCCCCCAAAAACTTGACCACATAGCCCTTGGCGAGCAAAAGCTTTACATATTGATAGGTGGTCTTGGAACCGGCGTCCTTGTCAAAGGTCGGCACATAATGATCCACAAACAAAATAATCTTCTTGCCGCCGCTTCTTTCCCTTGCCCGAAAAACATTGGGGAAGGCGTCATTTTTGTATTGTCTGCGCAGTTCCTTTTTCCACTTCTGTTTCAATTTTTCGGAATTTTCCAGCTGATAGCGTTTTAATCCGCTACCATGCACATCGGTGCCGTTGGAAATCCCCTCGTCATGAATCACCACGGATTTCGGCTGATAAAGTACCCGCAGTCCCCGTTTCCGCACCGTAAATGCCAAATCCGAATCCTCGCAGTATGCCGGCGCAAAGCGCTCGTCAAAACCGCCTATACTTCTCCACAGCTTGCTTGACAGCATAATGGCGGCACCGGAAATATAATCCACCTCTCTGACATAGTTATAGGCACATTTGGACGGATCATCAAACCTTCCGTAGTTCCAGCCGCTGCCGTCGGACCAGATGATGCCTCCCGCCTCCTGCAGCCGCCCGTCGGGATATACCAGCTTGGAGCCGACCATGCCGATGCTTTCATCGGATTCTATCAAATCCAGCAGGCTGTCCAGCCAGCCCTCCGTTACCCTTGTATCATTGTTCAGAAATACAATGTATTCTCCTCTGGCGCTCTTGGCGGCATGATTGCAATTTTTCAAAAAGCCCTGATTGCTTGCATTACGGATAATGACCAGATTTTCCGTAAACTCCTGCAACCTTGCCGTCGCATCCGTCGAAACGTCATCGGCAATAATGACTTCATAGTCTATGCCCTTACTGTGTTCCAGAATGCTTTGCAGACAGGCATAGGTATAATGTACCTGATTGTACACCGGTATCACAATGCTGACCTTCGGCTGCTCCGTATAGGAAAAGCACAGCTTTCCCCTTTCCAGATAATCGGCACCAATCAGCATGTCGCCCTTTAGACGATTCCTTCCCTCCTTGCTGCTTAAAAGCTTCCACATATAAAGCGGCCTTGTGCATAAAAGCTTGGCATAGGAAAACTTTTTCCGTCCTTTGCTGCCGGGCGGGAACTTCGCATCAAATTTTGTCTTAATTTTGCGGTATATTCTGTAAGGCAGGGATATATGCCTGTTCAAATGGGCAAGTGTATGGGCCTGGGCGGTATTTTGCTCCCGCAGATTGGCAATGAGGGCGTCCAGGTTCGCAATATGGTTATCGCTTAGACGCTTCATTTCCAAAAGCCGGTCAAAAGCCAGGCTCTTATCCCGCAGCTCATGCTCAAGCCTTGCACTGATCCCCGCCAGATGCGTATGCTCCTTTTCCATTCGTGCCAGAGCCTGTTCGTCCTTAAACTCCACAAAATAATTATCCAGATACGGACGCTGATTATCCCCGTGCACCTCCTCCTGGAAATATCGCTCCAAGTGCTCGAAACGCTCCGTATCCTCGGCACTGATGTTAAAGGCTGCCAAAAACTCCTCTTTGCTTGCCCTTAAGCGCCCTGCATTCTTTGCATAAAAAGCCTTTAAGGCACGATAATGAGAATATTTCTTTTCCGGTACTTCCTTTGCCACCCACTCATAGTCAATCCCTATAAGCCGCCCCTCATGCAGGATAAAATTATCAAAGCTTGCATCTATATTTATACTTCCTTCACCGATAACGGTATCCAGCGCAGCCTGTATATCCTGCTGCGGAAATACTCCCTTCCGAATTTTGGAAGACAAAAAGCGGGTCAGGGTCTGTCCCTTAATATAGGCAAAATCTACCCACTCCGCCCCTTCTTGCAGCTGCGGCTTTACATAGGACAGCTCTTTATTCTCCGCCTGCAGTCTTTCGTAGGAATCTCCCATTCTGCGGATATGTTCCCTGCCTGCGTCAAACAAAGGGCTTTTTCTGACAAAGCGACGCCCCTGCTCCTGTATAACGGCAGTCTTAATGGCAAAGTCATCCCGCCTGTTTCGATTGTATTTGACAAAAATTTCCGGCGTCCGCTCTCCCAGAATGAAAAAGAAGGAATTGCTGAAGCGCTTAAAATCACCTCTTGCACAGACCCCGGCATAAAGCTCCCCCGGCGCCTGCATCGCATATTTCGGATAGCGGTAGGCGGCAATATCGTCCCTTAAGTCCTCTTCCTCCGGCAGATACTCCGCCGAATACAGCGTAAGGGGCACATGGTAATCCGGAAAAGGGAAATACTCCCTGTACTGCGCAAAACCCAAAGCCTCGCAGGCCTTATGCAGCTCCTCATAAGAAAGGGCAAATCCCCCCTCCGCAGCTCCCTGCAAGGCCTTGATGCCGTAAACATTGTCTGCGGCAATAATCAGCTTGCCGCCCGCCTGCAGCAAAGAGCGGTACTCCCGCAACTGCCTTTGGAAGGAAGCGTCCAGAGCGCCGAACAAAAATATCTTATCAAAGCGAAGCCCGCTTAAGGCGGTGAGGCTCTTGCTGCAAATCAAGCTTCCCTGCTCCGCCAAGGCACTTGTCTTTAAAAAATATACATCTCGGGACTTTCCGCAGTAATAAAGTGCCAAAACCCGTTTCAAAATATAGGAAATACGGGGTATATTGATTTCCCCCACATACAGAACCTTCTCCGTCCCCGCATAGGACAGTCCTTCTACCAAAGCAAGCCCCTGGGCGGAAAACGTATAGAGGTTTTCCAGGGAAGGATGTTCCTCCAGCAAAGCCTTATCATCATCTTTAAATCGTTTGAGCAAATGGATACGCTTATCTTTCATCTTCTATCTCCTATGAAGCCTGGCTGTAACACCGGACTCCATATCATAAATCCCCACAGTATTTTTATTGGAAATCACGGTAATGCCGGTCACATCATACAGGCGATGATAGACCTTCAACTCCCCCTCTTCAAAGCCGGTGCAGGACATGGACAGGAGATATTCTCCCCCCTGCAAGGTCATTTTCTGCCGAAAGCTGACCTCATACACATCTCCTGCAGCCACGCTTTCAATCGCCGTCCCCTCCAGCATGGTATTGGTTCCGCTCAGCTCCGTGCCCTTTTTGTCTTTGATGGTATAGGTAAAAATCGGATTCCGGATATTCGCCTGAAACCGAATCTTTTCGTGAATGCTGAAATACTCCCCCTTCATCAACAGGTTGCCCAGCTGTCCTTTTCCGTCCCGTATACCGAAATCCACAATGCGGGCACGTCCGTCCCCGTACTCCGTCACATGGGGATTCAGGCTCATCTTTTCCTTCATGCTTCCTTCCGAAAACCTGTCCGCCGGCAGCTCCTCCGTCCCGACAGCTTCCATACCGGCAGAAAAATCATTCATATCCGGCTGTATGTCCTCCGCCCGGCCCGCCAGTATCTTTTTGTACAAATCCACCATATCTCCGGCTTTTCCCTCCGCCAGAAATTTTCCCTTGTTTAAAAGCACCACCTTATCGCAGTATTTGATGATACTGCCCATATCATGAGTCACCATCAGAATGGTGGTTCCCTTTCTGCGGATTTCCTCCATCTTGGCATAGCATTTTGCCTGGAAAAATACGTCACCCACGCTTAAGGCCTCATCCACAATGAGAATTTCCGGCTCCACATTGATGGCAAGCGCAAAGGCAAGACGCACAAACATACCAGAAGAATAGGTCTTTACCGGCTGATGCACAAAGTCGCCGATATCCGCAAAAGCCAGAATCTCCGGCATCTTTTGCTCCATTTCCTCCCTGGAAAAACCCATCATGGTGCCGTTCATATAGACATTCTCCATGCCCGTATAATCCATATTAAAACCGGCTCCCAGCTCCAAAAGCGCCGAAATACTGCCCTCCACCTCCACCTTACCGGTGCTGGGGTTTAAGACGCCGGTAATAATCTTTAAAATCGTGGATTTTCCCGAACCGTTCGTGCCGATGATACCCACGGTAGAGCCCTTTTCTACCGTAAAGCTTAAGGTATCCAGCGCAAAAAACTCCCTGTGATAGCGCTTATGCCGGAAGCTCAAGGCCTCCTTTAAGCGGTCTATGGGCTTATCGTATAATTTATAAATTTTGGATACATCCTGTACGGATATTGCCAAGTTTTTATCCATAAAACTCCCTTACAGTACATCGCTGAAATGCGGCCGCAGACGCTTGAAAATGCGCAGCCCCAGGACAAGAAGCAATAGCGTCACCGTCCAAAAATACAAGCTCAATCCCGGTCTTTGGAAAAACCAGTTTCCCTGCAGAAAACTGTCCCGGTATCCGTTTACGATATAATACATGGGATTGATCTTCAAAAAGCGATCCAGCCACACATTGTTCATGCCGAACAAACCCGGATCCCACATAATCGGCGTTAGCCACATGCCAAACTGCAGGCAGATGCTGACGATCTGCGCCATGTCCTTAAAAAACACCTGAATGGCGGCGGTGGCAAAGCCCAGCGCCAGAAGGTAAACACTCAGGGCAAAGCTGTAATATGCCGCCTGCAGCCAACTGAGCATGGGCAATCTGGCATATGCCATAAAGACAGCCGTCATAATGCTGACAAAAATGCCGTGCACAAACAAATGGGAAAGCAGCTTGATAAAGGGCAGAATCTCCACGTTGAACACCACTTTTTTTACCAGATAGTTGTACTCCGACAGACAATTCGTCATGCCCCCCAAAGCCTCGTTGAAAAAAAACCAGGGCACAATACCGGGCACCAGCCACAATACATAAGGAGTATCCGGCACCGGCGGTACACTTTTAAATCCCAGCTGAAAAATCGCAAAATAAATCAGCACCGTCACAACAGGTTGTACAAACATCCAGGCGATGCCGAAATACGAGCCCACGAAACGCTTCTTAAAATCCGCCTTTGCCAGGTCGAAAATAAACTGCCTCTTTGTTATCACTTCTTTGACAAGCGCTACAATGCCTCTCATTTCTTCTCCCGCCCAAAGCAAAAACCGTCCCGCAGACCGCCCCAGGCCTTATCCTTATCCGAAATAATCAGCTCCATGTCGGGACTTACGGGCCAAGGAATAGCGATATCCGGATCATTCCACAGCAGTCCGCCCTCATCGCCCGCTCTGTAAAAATCCGTACATTTATATACAAATTCCGCTTCCGCACTTAAAACCAAAAAGCCATGGGCAAAGCCCTCCGGTATATAAAACTGCTTTTTATTCTCGGCACTTAAGATTAGACCGTAATGCTTTCCGAAGGTTTTGGAATCCCTGCGCAAATCCACGGCAACGTCATAAACCTCTCCTCGGATGACCCGCACCAGCTTGCCCTGGGGATGCTCCTTCTGAAAATGCAAGCCCCTCAGTACGCCCCTGACGGACATTGACTGATTGTCCTGGACAAAGCGCATGCCAAGCCCCTCCTGCGCAAATTCTTCCTCATGATAGGTTTCCATAAAATACCCTCTGGCATCCGGAAACACCTTCGGTTCTATAATACACAAGCCCTCTATTTCACATCTTGTTACCTGAATCTTAGCCATGCCTCTTCTCCTTGCTTTTTCTAACTTAGTATTTTAACATATATGGGCTCTGAATACCATATTTCGGGCAAAAAAATACTTGCCGTTTGTACTTGTACTGAATACAAACGGCAAGCTCTTCTAAGCCCAGACCTCTTCGGCTATTTCCCGCAACAACTTGATTTTTGCCCACTGATCCTCTTCCTGCAGAATATTGCCTTCCTCGCAGGAGGCAAAGCCGCATTGAGTACCGATGCAGAGCCTGTCCAAATCAATGTATTTTGCCGCCTCTCGGATGCGGGCAATGACATCCTCTTTCTTTTCTAGGGCTGCTTTTTTACTGCTGAGCAAACCGAGGAACACCACCTTGCCCTCGCTTAAATCCTCCAAGCAGGCAAAGCCTCCGGAACGGGCATCGTCAAACTCCAGATAATAGGCATATACATTTTCCCCGGCAAAAAGCTCCTTGGCAACGCTGTCATAAGCGCCTTCACAAGCCCAGGTGGATTTAAAATTACCGCGGCAGACATGGGTGTTGATCAACAAATCCTCCGGCTTATCCTCCACTGCCAAATTGTTGATACGCAAAAACTGCCCCTTTATTTTTTCCACGCCCGCCTTATCCGTGCCGTAGATAAACTCCACCCTCGAATCCACCAATACGCCCCAGGTACAATCGTCAAGCTGTATATGCCTGCAGCCCTCCGCATACAAATCGGCAATCACCTGCTTATAGCCTTTAACAATGTCCTGTATCAATTCCTCCACATCCGGATAAAAGCGCAGGGTATCCGCCAGATTGATGGGCAGAAGCATCTGCTGCAAAAACTGCGCCGGTGCCGGTATGGTCTGCTTCGGGGTAAAGCCCTCTTCGGCAAACTGTTTGATGAAGCAAAAATGCTCCACAAAAGGATGCCTTCCTTCCAAAGCCACCTTCCCGGTGAGATAGGTATCGTCAATCAAAGCCACCACATCCTTAAAGGGAATACCGGTTTCCGTCTTTTTATGCCCCACACCCTGAAAAGCCCACATAAAGTCCAAATGCCAGGTTGCCCTTCTAAATTCTCCGTCCGTATATAAGGCAAGTCCCGCCTCTTTCTGTTTTTGCACCAGCTCCTTGATTGCCGCATCCTCCTTCTTTCGCAGCTGTTCAGCCAAAATCTTTCCTTCGGCAAAATCCGCTCTGGCCTGCTTTAAATCCTCCGGTCTTAAATAAGAACCCGCCACATCAAATCTGATATATTGATTGTATCCCAATGTTATTTCCTCCGTATCCG
>JBGZHY010000067.1:0-16957 GCA_041848045.1 Lachnospiraceae bacterium | reverse complement strand
GGAGAAAGCTTCTCATGGGCAAAAGCCTCCGTCAGCTCCACGGACTCCACCTCGCCGATTAAAATCTTGGTTTCCTCCGCCACCTTTATCCCTGCAAGCTCCGCAATCTTATGTGCACTCTGTCCCACAATTTTTGCATTCAGGGCGCCGTTAATGATGATGGTCTTTCTGACCTTGTCCGTTTCCGCCTTGTTCAGGAAATAGCAGCCTCTCTTGGTCAACTCCGCCTTTACCGCTTCATAAACCTTATCCACCACGCACAGAGCCTGCTCGGAAGCACAAATCATACCGTTGTCAAAGGTTTTGGAAACAATGATGGAATTGACCGCCAGCTTCACATCGGCAGAATCGTCGATGATGACCGGTACATTTCCCGGACCTACGCCCAGGGCAGGCTTTCCGGAGGAATATGCCGCCTTTACCATAGCCGGACCTCCCGTCGCCAGAATAATGTCCGCCGTTGCCATAACCTCGTTGGTCAGCTCCAAAGACGGCACATCTATCCAGCCGATAATCCCCTTCGGCGCTCCCGCCTTCACTGCCGCCTCCAAAACAATACGGGAAGCCTCAATGGTGCAGTTCTTCGCTCTCGGATGAGGACTGATGATGATGGCATTCCTTGTTTTCAAAGCAAGCAGCGTCTTAAAAATTGCCGTTGAGGTCGGATTGGTCGTAGGGATAACCGCCGCCACCACGCCGATAGGCTCCGCAATCTTTTTAATGCCGAAAGCCGCATCCTCCTCCAGCACGCCGCAGGTCTTGGTATGCTTATATTGATGATAAATATATTCGGAGGCATAATGGTTCTTGATAATCTTGTCTTCTACAATCCCCATACCGGTTTCGGCAACTGCCATCTTCGCCAAAGGAATACGCGCTTTATTGGCAGCCATGGATGCCTCATAAAATACCTTATCCACTTGTTCCTGGGTATAAGCCGCGAACACTTCCTGTGCTTTGCGCAGCTCATCCATCTTCTTTCTCAAGTTGTCAACGCTGTCAACCAAATACGTTTTACTCGCCATAATGTTCTCCTCTTGTTTATTTCGTTATTTTTTTAACACTTCACAGTATATAGTATTGATATTTATTTGTCAATACCGTATTCCGAAATAAAATCTTCAGCATTTGTCTTCTTGCAAATCAAAAAGGAATAACTTATACTTTAAGCATTGAAAAAGGAGGAAAAAATCATGTTTCAACAAAAAAATAATGCTAATCCGAAGGAAAAATTTGTAGATGCAGTCAAACCGAATAAAATGGCAAAGTATGTTGTTTATCTTTTGGCAATACTGTTTTTATTTTTCCTTGTGATACGTAATCTGTATGTGGTTAACACCGGCGAGGTTGCCATCATTAAAACCTTCGGTAAGATTACCGCCGTACAGTCCGAGGGTCTGCATTTTAAAATTCCTTTCGTACAGACCAAAAGCTTAATGGAAATCCGTGAGCAGGCATACAGCTTCGGCTCCATAGATTCTTTGGATTTGGAGGTTTCCACAAAGGATATGCAAAGCATTCGTTTGGAACTGCTGGTACAGGCCAATGTCAGCGATCCCGTTACCCTGTATCGGGCTTTTGCCGGCAAGCAGGAAGATAGGTACATTCGCCCCCGTACCAAGGAAATCGTACAATCCACCATCGCTAAATACACTATAGAGGAATTTGTATCCAAGCGAACGGAAATCTCCCAGATTATCTTCGCCGATTTAAAGGATGATCTTGAAAAATACGGTATGGCGGTCAGCAATGTTTCCATCGTCAACCATGACTTCAGCGATGAATATGAAAGAGCCGTTGAAGAAAAGAAGGTGGCGGAGCAGTCTGTAGACAAAGCCAAGGCGGAACAGCAGAAGCTTTTCATTGAACAGGAAAACAGGGTAAAGCTGGCAGAATTGAAATTGAAAGAAAAGGAACTGGAAGCCCAGGCAAATGCCATTGAAAGCAATTCCCTTTCCGATAATCTCCTCAGAAAAATGATGATCGAAAAGTGGAACGGCGAATTGCCGAAGGTCAACACCTCCAACGACAGCAGTATGATTTTAAGCCCTGAAATTTTGCAGTAAGGCTTGTTTGCGCTTTTGCTCCATGATCAAAAAATGCAGGATATCCATTGCATATCAATCGATATCCTGCACTTTTTTTATCCCAAATGCAGCAGCCGCACCGCAATCTGAAAATACAGCATCAGACTCACCGCATCCACAATCGTCGTAATCAAAGGAGCCGCCATAATGGCAGGATCCAGCTTAAATATCTTTGCCGTCAAAGGAAGAAGACCGCCGATGATTTTTGCCAGCACCACCGTTGCGTACAGGCTCAATACCACCGTCAGCACAAGCATATACTGCCCCCGATACTGCAAAATCAAACGTCCGAAATTCACAACCGCCAGTATAAAACCGCAAATCAAGGACACCCGAAACTCCTTCCAGAATACCCGCAAGGCATCTTCTATGGAAATCTCTCCGATGGCCATACCGCGGATAATCATGGTGGAAGACTGAGAGCCCGCATTTCCCCCCGTATTGGTCAGCATCGGTACAAAAACAACCAAAAGGGGAAGCGCTGCAAAGGCCTCCTCATAATGGGATAAGATACTGCCTGTCAGCATGGAACTGATCATCAGGATAACGAGCCACGCAATACGGTTCTTGGCAAGCTCCAGCACACCGGTTTTCAAATAGGGCTTTTCGGAAGGAAGCATCGCCGCCATCTTTTCAAAGTCCTCGGTCGCCTCCTGCTCCATAACGTCCACCGCATCGTCTACGGTGATGATGCCTACCAGCCGTCCCTCCTGGTCCACTACCGGCAGGGACAGCAGATCGTATTTATTGAAAAGCTCCACCACTTCTTCTCTGTCCTGCCCGGTGCTTACCTTGATGACATTGGTATCCATCAAATCCCCGATAAGGGTGTCATAATCCGCCATCAACAGCTCCTTGACCGTCACCACCCCCAAAAGCGCCCGCTTGCTGTCCATAACGTAACAGGTGTAAATGGTTTCCTTGTCAATACCGTGGGTGCGGATATAGCCGAAAGCCTCCCGTACCGTCATCGCCCTTTTCAGTCCGATGTACTCTGCCGTCATGATGCTGCCGGCGGAATTTTCCGGATACTTCAAAAATTCGTTGATCAAGTTGCGGGTATCCACCGTGGCATTTTTCAGCACACGCTTCACCACGCTTGCCGGCAGCTCCTCCAGCATATCCACCGCATCATCCACGTAGAGGTCTTCTATGATATGGCTCAATTCCTTATCCGTAATGCCGTTAATAATATCCTCCTGCTGATCCGTTTCCAAAAAGGCAAACACATCCGTTGCCAGTTCCTTGGGCAGCATCCGGAATACCAGAACCGTCTTTTCCGAGTCGAGTTCCTCCATAAAGGTGGCTATATCCACTTCATTCATTTCTTCCAGAATTTTTTTCAAGGGGCGAAACTGTTTGTTTTTGACCATCTCTACCAGCTCTTCCATTCTTAACTCTTCCATATCATACCTCCGTTTCCCGTATATTTTATTTCTGTTTCAAGAACAGAAAAGGAAAGCTTGCACTTTCCTCTCTGCTTTTTTATTCTTCACTTGCCAGGTCGCTTGGCTTCATGCTCAAATCAACCCTGTTTTTAAAGGTATCAATCTTAATGACCTTCACCTTTACCTCATCGCCTATCTGCACCACATCCTCCACCTTTGCCACTCTCTTGTCGCTCAGCTTGGAAATGTGTACCATACCGTCCTTGTTCGGCGCCAATTCCACGAAAGCGCCAAACTCCAGGATTCTCACTACCTTTCCGGTAAATACCATGCCCGGCTCCAAATCCGTCACAATGTTTTTGATGATGCTGATGGCCTTGGTAATCATCGCCTTATCCACACCGCAGACATCCACTCTTCCCTCGTCGTTGATGTCAATCTTTACGCCGGTTTCCTCAATAATCTTATTGATAACCTTACCCTGCTTTCCGACCACATCACCAATCTTTGCCGGGTCAATGTTCAGGCTTTCTATCTTCGGTGCATATGGTGAAAGCTCTTCTCTAGGACTTGCAATCGCATGCCGCATACAGCTTTCCATAATAAACTGTCTGGCTTCATTGCAGCGTCTGATAGCTCCCTCCACGATATCGCGGGTTAAGCCGTGAATCTTGATGTCCATCTGGATTGCCGTAATGCCGGTATCCGTTCCCGTCACCTTAAAGTCCATATCGCCAAAAAAGTCTTCCAGCCCCTGGATATCCGTCAGCAGAACATAGTCCTCATCCCTGTCACCACTTACCAGACCGCAGGAAATACCCGCCACCATCTTCTTAATCGGCACGCCTGCCGCCATCAGGGACATACAGGATGCACAGGTACTTGCCATGGAAGTGGAGCCGTTGGATTCAAAGGTTTCCGATACGGTTCGGATGGCATACGGAAACTCCTCTTCGCTTGGTAAAACCGGTATCAGAGCCTTTTCCGCCAAAGCGCCGTGACCGATTTCTCTTCTGCCCGGTCCGCGACTCGGTTTGGTTTCTCCCACGGAATAGGACGGGAAGTTGTACTGATGCATGTAGCGCTTATTGGTTTCCTCCAGATTCAAACCGTCCAAACGCTGTGCCTCGGATAAAGGCGCCAGAGTGGTGATATTGCAAATCTGGGTCTGCCCTCTGGTAAACATGGCGGAACCGTGTACCCTCGGAATAATGTCTATCTCCGCCGCCAGCTGTCTGATCTGCGTAAGGGCGCGACCGTCCGGACGCTTATTGTCCACCAGGATCATCTTACGTACCGTCTTTTTCTGATACTGATACAGCGCCTCCGGCAACAGCGCCAGATATTCCTCGTTCCCGGCGAAAGCAAACTCCAGCTTCTCCCGCACCTGGCGCATATTTTCCTCTCTCACCTGCTTTTCATCGGTAAATACCGCCTCTTCCATATGCGCGGGCGGAACAATCTCCTTGATGGCGTCAAACAGCTCTTCCGGAACGGAGCAGCTTGTATAGCTGTGCTTCGGCTTGCCTACCGCCGCAACAATTTCATCAATAAAACGGATGATTTCCTTGTTGATTTCATCCGCCTTATAAATGGCCTCGATCATCAAATCATCCGGCACTTCATTGGCGCCGGCTTCTATCATAATTACCTTTTCTCTGGTGGAAGCAACCGTCAGCTTCAAATCGGACACACACATCTGGGCGTCATTCGGATTGATGACGAAGGCACCGTCGATTAAGCCCACCTGCGTCGTTGCACAAGGGCCGTCAAACGGGATATCGCTGATGGCTACCGCAATCGCGGAGCCCAGCATGGCCGTCAATTCCGGAGAACAGTTGGGATCCACGGACATCACCAAATTGTTCAGGGTCACATCATTCCTGTAATCTTTCGGGAAAAGAGGACGCATAGGTCTGTCGATGACTCTGGAGGTTAAAACGGCGTTTTCGCTGGCTTTACCCTCTCTTTTGTTAAATCCGCCCGGCAATTTCCCCACGGCATACATCTTCTCTTCATATTCTACGGCTAAAGGGAAGAAATCAATACCCTCCCTCGGTTTTTCGGAAGCGGTTGCCGTTGACAGTACCACGGTATCCCCATAATGCATAAAAGCGGCGCCGTTTGCCTGAGCAGCCACCCTGCCCACATCCACTCTTAAGGTTCTTCCTGCCAGCTCCATTGAGAAGCTCTTAAATTCTTTGCTCATATACTCTCCTTATGTTCTATTGCAAGTATACCGTACTGCCGAAACTACTGATAAATCCTTTTCCGAAAAAGAACTTGTCAGTGGCTTCGGTTTGGCCTGGCATACCTGCTGATATTGTTCACGTTCGCACACGAAAAATAAGGGCGGATAAACCGCCCTTTACCTCTTACTTTCTAATGCCTAACTTTTCGATAAGAGCTCTGTAACCCTCAAGATCTTTCTTCTTAAGATAGCCCAGAAGTCCTCTTCTTTGACCTACCATCTTGAGAAGTCCTCTTCTTGAGTGATGGTCCTTTGTATTTGCCTTCAAATGCTCTGTCAGCTCGGTAATTCTGGCTGTCAGAATCGCAATCTGTACCTCCGGTGAGCCTGTATCTCCCGGCTTTCTGGCATAAGTGTTGATAATCTCTGTCTTCTTTTCCTTTGAAATCATGTTTTTCTCCTTTTTCTACTAACCTGAAACAAGGATAAAGGTTGGAGTGTCCAAAATCTTTGTTTAGGCGAACTTGTGCTCTGCACCTGTATTATACTAACATATCAAAAAAAGGGTGTCAAGGACGGAATTGCCCCTTACAGCAGTTCCAAATCCATTTCTCCAAAAATATTTTCCTTCAATTTTTCCTCAATTTCCGCAATATGGGCACGAAGACTTTCCTCTCCGGGGGCTCCCTTGGTCTGTCTGCGATTGACACAGTTTTCCAGAGCAAGGGCTTCATAAATATCCTCGGTAAAAACCTCGGAAATATGTCGAAACTCCTCCAAACTGAACTCCTCCAGGGCTTTCCCCTTAGCCTCTCCATAGAGCACAAGCTGACCCACAATGCCGTGGGCATCTCGGAAAGGCACACCCTTTTTCACCAGATAATCCGCCGCATCCGTCGCATTGCTGAATCCCCCTTTTGCGCTCTCCCGCATCACTTCCCGGTGAAACTGCAGGCTGTCCAGCATACCCGTCATCAGACGGATACAGGAAAGGGTAGTATCCATGCTGTCAAAGCTGCCTTCCTTATCCTCCTGCATATCCTTATTGTATGCCAGAGGCAGGCCCTTCATGGTCACCAGCAGAGAAACCAGGGCACCGTAAACTCTGCCCGTTTTCCCCCGAATCAATTCCGCAATATCGGGGTTTTTCTTCTGGGGCATAATGCTGGAGCCTGTGGAATAGGTGTCGTCTATGCTGACAAAGCGATACTCCTGGCTGTTCCAGAGAATAATCTCCTCCGATAAGCGGGAAAGATGCATGGCAATAATGGAAAATGCGGACAACAACTCCAGCAGATAATCCCTGTCGCTGACGCTGTCCATACTGTTGCGGGTCGCTCCGTCAAAGGAAAGCAAAGCTGCCGTATATTCCCTGTCCAGCGGGTATGTGGTGCCGGCAAAGGCGCCCGCCCCCAAAGGCGAAGTATTCATGCGCTTTCTGCAGTCCGTAAGCCTCTCCCTGTCCCGTAAAAACATCTCCACATAGGCGCCGAAATGATGCGCCAGGCTGGTTGCCTGCGCTTTTTGCAAATGGGTAAAGCCCGGCATAATGGTCTTTTGATGCTCGGACATCAGGCGCAGCAGCGTCTGCAGCAAAGCATCCAAAAGTCCCAGGGCTTCATCAATAACATCTCTGGTATAAAGCTTCATATCCAGCGCAACCTGGTCGTTCCTGCTGCGCCCCGTATGCAGGCGCTTTCCCGCCTCTCCGATTCTGCCGATCAGCTGCGCCTCCACAAAGGAATGAATATCCTCCGCATCCCCGTCAAAGGTCAAAACGCCCCTGTCTATATCCTTCTCGATAGAGTCCAAACCCTGTAAAATCGCCAATTCATCCTCTCTGCCGACTATGCCCTGCTTCGCAAGCATCTGCACATGCGCTCTGCTTCCGCGAATATCCTGCTTGTACAACCTGCAGTCAAAGGCCAGAGAGGCATTAAAGCTATGCACCAAAGCATCCGTTTCCTTTGTAAATCTTCCGCCCCAAAGTTTCATCTTAATACCTGCCTTTTTTCTTTCTCCGTGTATTTTCCGCCCCGTTTCGGTGCTTAAGGGGCAATCTTCTTCCCCCATTATAGCGAAATTCTCCGGCAAATGCAAAGATTGTGTGTAAAACTTTCTGCAAAAAAACGGCGGCTCCGGAGCTGTGCCCCGAAAAAACCGCCGCTTTTGCCATAGATATGATTTAGTTTCCGCTCGGTACTACCGCACCCTCGTATTTCGCCTCAATAAAAGCCTTGATTTCATCGCTTTGCAGTACCTCTACCAGCTTTTTAATGGCTTCCTCGTTTTCCCTGCCGTTCTTTACCGCAATCACGTTTGCATATGTTACCGCAGCTACGCTGTCCGCAGACTCCGTCGCCAAGGCTTCCTTTACCTTAAAGCCTGCCTCGATGGCATAGTTTCCGTTAATAACCGCCACATCCACATCACTGATGGATCTTGGAATCTGTGCAGCTTCAATCTCCTTGATGTCCAGGTTCTTCGGATTGTCCACAATGTCATTCTTGGTTGCCGTTAAGCCTACACCCTCCTTCAAGGTGATAAGTCCCTCATCCGCCAACAAAAGCAAGGCTCTCGCCTCATTGGTCACATCGTTCGGCACCGCTACGCTTGCACCATCCGCCAGATTCTCCAGGCTGTCGGACTTGCCCTTGTAAATGCCGAAAGGCTCGTAGTGAATCGCACCTGCCGGAACGATATCCGTGCCGTTTTCCGCATTAAACTGCTCCAAATACGGAAGATGCTGGAAATAGTTTGCATCAATCTCGCCGCTGTCCACCGCCTTGTTCGGCAGCACGTAATCATTGAACACCGTAATCTCCAGATTCACGCCTTCAGCTTCCAAAAGCTTCTTGGCTTCCTCCAAAATCTCCGCATGGGGAGCAGGGCTTGCACCCACCTTTAAGGTTACGGTTTCAGCTGCCGCAGCTGTCGTTTCCGCAGCCGTTGTACTTTCGCTTGCCGCAGCCGCTGTCGTGGTTTCAGCTGCCGCCGTCGTTGCCTGACTTGTCTGTGTCGTGCCCGCCGTACATGCGGACAATAAAGATACCGCAGCAAGAGCTGCCAATACTACTCTTTTCTTCATAATTTTCTCTCCTCTTTGTCTTCAATTTATAGAAAAATGCTTTGCATTTGCCTATTTACTTCTCTTGTCGCTGAGCTTCGCCAGCCGCATCCAAAACTCCTGTATCATCTGTACAATCAAAATCAAAATGACTACCGTAATCAGCATAATCTCCGTTTGATAGCGGTAATATCCGTAATTGACGGCTATGGTTCCCAAACCGCCTCCTCCGGCAAAACCCGCCATGGCCGAATAGCCCAAAATGGTTGTCATACTGATGGCGGCGCCTACCAGCAGGGAAGGCTTGGCTTCCGGCAGCAGCACCTTCCATATGATTTGCAGGTACGAAGCCCCCATGGACTTTGCCGCTTCAATCACTCCGGCATCCACTTCCTTTAAGGAAGATTCCACCATTCGCGCCAGGAAAGGCGCTGCGCTGATCACCAGAGGCGGAATCACCGCCGTCGGTCCTATGGTTGTCTTAACGATGGCTCTGGTCAACGGCATCACCATGACCAGCAAAATCATAAAGGGAACCGAGCGCAAAATATTGATGATAAAGCCCAAAATAAAATTCAGTACAGGCATGGGACGAATGCCGTCCTTGGCACTGACCACCAAAAAAATTCCCAGAGGTATGCCGATACCGTAGGCAATCAGGGATGAAAAAAACACCATATATACGGTTTCCCGAATGCCTCCTGCAAGCATTTCCAAGGTTTTGGCGTCCGTCACAAGGCTTGCAAACTGCTGCAAAATATCCATTATGATTCCACCTCCTCAAATGCGATTTGCTTGCTCAAAAGATAATTGTATACCTTATTGTAATCCATATCATTATCCGGAACCTGTATCAGCATCTGCCCGTAAGCCGTTCCCTGTAAATCCTTAGTCTTGGCGTACAAAATATTCACCGGTACCTTGGTGGAAAAAATCAGATTTGCCAGCACCGGCTCAAAAGAGCTCCTGCCGTCAAAAATGATGCGCAGGCACTTGCCTTCCGTAATGGAAAGATTCTCTCCCGCATCCCCCAAAATCAGCTGCCTGCCGATCTCCGACTGCGGATCCGCAAAAATATCCGATACCCTTCCGCACTCTACAATCTTTGCCTGATCAATGATGGCAACTCTGTCGCAAATCGCTTCGATAACCTTCATTTCATGGGTAATGACAATCACCGTAATGCCGAAGCGCTTATTGATATCCTTAATCAACTCCAGTATCTGCTTGGTTGTATTGGGATCCAAAGCGGAAGTCGCCTCGTCGCAAAGCAGGACCTTAGGATTGGTGGCAATCGCCCTGGCAATGGCAACCCTTTGCTTTTGCCCTCCCGATAACTGGGAAGGATAAGCACTTGCCTTGTCGGATAAGCCCACCAGCTCCAGCAGCTCTGCGGCTCTCGCCTTCGCCTCCTGTCTTGCCACTCCGGCAATCTCCAAAGGGAAACAAATATTATCGATAATATCCCTTTGCGCCAAAAGGTTAAAAGACTGAAAAATCATTCCCATGCTCTGACGCAGCTTGCGAATTTCCTTCTCCGGCAGTTTGGTCAAATCCTTTCCTTCAAAAATGATGGAACCGCTGCTTGGCACCTCCAGGTAATTGATGCAGCGAACCAGAGTGGACTTGCCCGCACCGCTTAAACCGATAATACCGAATATCTCGCCTTTTTCTATATCCAAGTTGATACCGTCCAAGGCAGTTACCCTTCCTCCTTTATTTTGGAAGTGCTTGCCCATATCAACTATTTTTATAATAGGCTCCATTGTTCCTCCTTGTTTCCTTTAGCGAAAAATATAAGGTATTGACTATATTTTTCGTATGTTCCACATTCTAAACGCATATACCAATATAGTCAATACCTAAGTCTATCCCTGTTTTATATAGTTAGATATAGCTTAAATCTATATCTAACCGCACAGATCCACAATGACCTGTGCGAAAATCTTTGCCGAAAGCAGCAACTCGTCAATCGGCATAAACTCGTCCGCTCCATGCATCTTGGTATCCGTTTCCGGGAACACCGCACCGAAAGCCACTCCGTTTTTAATATTGTGCACGTAGGTTCCGCCACCGATGGCTACGCAGCCGCCCTTTCTGCCGGTATACTCTTCATAGCATTTATTGAGGGTCTTAACAAAATGAGAATCCCCGTCCACCTCATGCGGCAGAATCATATCCTGATTGGTAAATTGTATACCCTGCTCTGCAAATTTATCCCGACAGGTCTGCAAAAGCCGCTCAGCATCGGCAGACACCGGACAACGGCTGTCAAAATAACCCTCCATGCCCTTTTCGTCCATACTCAGCATGGAAAATGCCAGACTTAAGGCTCCGCTTTTGTCATCTTCCATGGCAATGCCCAGGTGCTTACCCTTGGTATCCCCATGAGGCATAAGCTTTTCCAGCCCTTTTATCACATCTACCCTTGCACAAGGTGCAAAAGGCAGTCTTGCCAACAGTCTGAGTAGGCCCGTGATGGCATTATTTCCTTTATCCGGCGTGGAAGCATGGGCATTCACGCCCTGAGCCGTTACGGAAAATACCGGATCCAAATCCAGCACAAAGGAAATGCCCGTTTCCTTCTCCACCTCTGCCGCCGCTGCCTCCACCTGCTTAAAATCAAAGCCCTCCAAAACAGCCGAAGCTTTTGGCGGCACAACATTGATCTTGGTTCCCGCCTCAATGCGCACCAGCCTTGGCAGACTCTCTTCCAAAGCGCAATCCGCCACAAAATGCCCCGGCAGCCTTCCCTTCTCAATATTTACCACCGGATACTCTCCATCCGGCGTAAAAGTCATGGGCGCTTCTTTTTCAAATTGATAATAATGTGCAATGCAAGAACTGCCGCATTCCTCATCCGTACCCAAGATCAGTCTGACATTCTTTTGCAGAGGGATGCCCAATTCTTTCACTGCACGCAGGGCGTACAGAGCTGCCACGGCCGGCCCCTTGTCATCGCTGCTGCCTCTGCCGTATATGCGTCCGTCCTTTACGATCGGCTCAAAGGGCTTTGTCACCGTCCAGCCCTCTCCCTCCGGAACCACGTCAAAATGCGCCAGAATATCCAGACCCTTTTCCTTGTCATTCATATCCAAGGCGCCCACATAGTTGTCATAATTCTTCACGGAAAAGCCGTAGCTCTCCGCCATTTCCAGAGCAAGCTGCAGGGCTCTTGCCGCACCCTCCCCGAAAGGCATCCCCTCTTTATACGCTCTTTTTTGGCTGTCTATACGGCAAAGCCGCAACACATCCGCAATCAGCTCCTCCTGATGGGCGTCGATATACGCTTCGATTTCCTGTTTAAACATTTTCATCCTCCTTTATTCCCTTTAATTTCTGCCAAATTCGCTCAAACGCAAATTCGGATTTCTTTCTTCCACCATACGGATGCTCCATTCATTGACAAAAATCAACAGAGGATTATCCTTTAAATCCTTAATACGCTTCATATCCGCGGTGCCCGCAATCTTTGCCACGTCAATCTCTCCGGGATTTTCAATCCAGCGTATATATTCATACGGCAGCTTATCCAGCTTAACCTCCACATTGTACTCGTTTTCCAGACGGTACAGCAAAACCTCAAACTGCAGTACCCCCACCACGCCTACAATGATTTCTTCCATGCCGGTGTTAAACTCCTGAAAAATCTGTATTCCGCCCTCCTGGGCAATCTGATGTACACCCTTCAAAAACTGCTTGCGCTTCATGGTATCTATCTGACGTACCCTGGCAAAATGCTCCGGCGCAAAGGTCGGTATTCCCTCAAAAGCAGGAGGATTCGGCGCATTGCTCAAGGTATCGCCGATGGAAAAGATACCCGGGTCAAACACACCGATAACATCTCCTGCGTAAGCCTTTTCTACAATTTTACGTTCATCCGCCATCATCTGGGTTGACTGATTCAAACGGATTTTCTTGCCTCCCTGTACATGGCTGACCTCCAGACCCGGCGTATACTCTCCCGAGCAGATACGCATAAAGGCAATTCTGTCCCTGTGGGCCTTGTTCATATTTGCCTGAATTTTAAATACAAAGGCGGAAAAAAAGCTATCCCTCATCGGCTCCACCATACCCCGCTCGGTCTTTCTGGCAAGCGGCGCACTGGTCATTTCCAAAAAGTGCCGCAAAAAGGTTTCAACACCGAAATTGGTCAGCGCCGAACCGAAAAATACGGGACTCAAATGTCCGCCGGAAACCTTTTCCATATCAAATTCTTCCGCCGCTCCGTCCAAAAGCTCAATGTCTTCCAGCAGCTTCTGATAATTGCCCTCACCGATTTGCTCTTTTGTTTTTGTATCCTCCAGGTCGATGATGCTGCTTTCCACTTCCTTCATTCCTGCCGAGCCGGCCTTAAAGCTGTGTACCTTACGGGTATTGCGGTCATATACCCCCTTAAAATCCTTGCCGCAGGAAATCGGCCAGTTAATCGGACAGGTTCTGATGCCCAGCACCGCTTCAATCCCATCCATCAGTGCAAAAGGATCCTTTGCTTCTCGATCCAGCTTATTGACAAAGGTAAAAATCGGAATCTTCCGCAGCACGCAGACCTTAAAAAGCTTGATGGTCTGCGCCTCCACACCCTTGCTTGCGTCGATCACCATAACCGCCGAATCCGCCGCCATCAGGGTTCTGTACGTATCCTCCGAAAAGTCCTGATGTCCAGGCGTATCCAAAATATTGATGCAAAATCCTTCGTAATGAAATTGCAGCACTGAAGAAGTAACGGAAATACCTCTTTCCTTTTCAATTTCCATCCAATCGCTGACCGCATGCTTTCCCGTTTTCTTTCCCTTCACGCTGCCCGCCAGATTGATGGCGCCGCCGTAGAGGAGAAACTTCTCCGTCAAGGTCGTCTTACCCGCATCCGGGTGACTGATAATGGCAAAGGTTCTCCTTTTTTTTATTTCTTCAATATTCAAAATCTATTCCTCCAAATCGGCCTTACTTATGCTCCGATATTTTATACTACTTCAAAAGACTCTTTATGACAAGTCATTATTTCATCCAATATTCTGTGCGCCAGAGCGGATTTGCTCTGCAGTTGTAAATCCAGACTTCCGTCTTTGGTTATAATGCTGACAACATTGGTATCTACGCCGAAGCCCGCTCCTTCCGTTTTCAGGTTGTTGGCAACAATCATGTCCGCTTTCTTATTCTCCAGCTTCTTTCTCGAATGGAGCAGCAAATCCCTGGTTTCCATGGAAAAACCGCATAAAAACTGCCCCTTTCTTTTGTGGGCGCCCAGATATGCCAGTATATCCTCCGTTCTCTCCAGTTCTATACTTCCCGTATGCTTATCCTTTTTTATCTTGTCCTCCGCCACGCTGCAGGGACGATAGTCCGCCACTGCCGCCGCCTTGATGACGATATCGGCGGCCGAAAACTGCTCCTTGCAGGCAAGAAACATATCGGCTGCGCTTTCCGTCCGAATCAGACGAATACCTGTCGGCACGGTCTGGGTGCTCGGTCCCAGAACCAGACATACCTCCGCCCCACGGTAATATGCCGCTTTGGCCAGCTCTATTCCCATTTTCCCCGTACTGTGATTGCTGATGAAGCGCACCGGATCTATGGCCTCCCTAGTAGGGCCTGCCGTCACCAATACCCTTTTCCCCCTCATATCTTTTTCATAGGCAATATGATAGACAATGCGCGCATAAATTTCTTCCGGCTCCGGCATTTTCCCCGAACCCACATCTCCGCAGGCCAGATAACCGGAGGCTGCTTCCATCACATCAAAACCGTAATCCTTCAATCTCCGGATATTGTCCTGCAGAATGGGATTTTCATACATCCGCGTATTCATCGCCGGTACGATCAGCTTTTTGCAGGTACAGGCAAGCGCCGTTGTCCCCAGCATATCGGCTGCCAATCCGCCTGCCAGCCCGGCAATGGTATTGGCGGTAGCCGGCGCCACCACCAGCAAATCCGCTTTTTTTGCCAGTTCTATATGCTCCACCTTATACTCAAAATTGCGGTCAAAGGTATCGCTCAGACATTTGTTGCCGCTCAAACTTTCAAAGGTCAGCGGATGCACGAAATGTTTTGCATGCTCCGTCATGATAACATGCAGTTCGGCACCCTGTTTTTTCAGCATACTGGCCAATGCCGCCGCCTTATAAGCCGCAATACCGCCGCTTACACCCAACAGTACACATTTTCCTTTTAAATCCATCTTTTCCCTCCGACAAATGCTGTTTTATAATTTCATCAAATATGTTACACTATACCATATTTTACGAAGGAAAGGAACAAAGCTATGATTTTGGCGATTGATATGGGAAACTCCAACATTGTGGTGGGAGGCATAGACGAGAAAAACAGTTACTTTTTGGAGCGTATCACCAGTAATCTGGGTAAAACGGATCTGGAATATGCCGTCAGCATCAAAAACATTCTGGAAATCCACGGGATAAAGGCCGGAGAGATTGAAGGAGCCATTCTTTCCAGCGTTGTACCGCCGCTGAACCAGACCATCATCAATGCCGTTTATAAAATCACCGGGCTGCACTGCCTTTTGGTTTCTCCGGATATGAAAACGGGACTGCAGGTACAGATGGACAATCCGGCTTCCGTAGGCTCCGACCTGATTGTGGACAGTGTTGCCGCCCTCCATGAGTATCCCCTGCCTCTGGCGGTTATTGATATGGGTACCGCAACCACCATCTTTGTGGTGGACAAGAACAAAAATTTTATCGGCGGCATCATCCATCCGGGGCTGCGGGTTTCTCTGGACTCCCTAAGCTCCCGCACCGCCCAGCTGCCCCATATCAATCTGGACATGCCCAAAAGAATTATTTCCAAAAATACCGTAGAGAGCATGCGCAGCGGCATTATCTACGGTCACGCCGGCATGATGGACGCCTGCATTGCACGCATGGAGGAGGAATTGGGCGAAAAGCTGACCGTCATTGCCACCGGAGGGCTGGCACCTTTTGTCACCCCCCTATGCAAACATCGAATCATCGTGGATGAGCAACTGCTTCTGAAGGGACTGCTGATTCTATACCGGGCAAATGCATGAAAACATATCCGGCGAGCGATATGCCGTATCCCATCGCTCGCCGGATACAAATCTGTTTTTCATGGTAAACTATGTTAAATACGGCATTCTTATTTTCCGCAATCGCTTGAAATGCCTTGTATTTCTTGTGCTTTTCGAAGTGGATCTATATTAAAAAAGTAGACGCCCAAAGTATCAGTATATAACGGTAATAAAAACTCTGCGCTCTTTTGATTCGATAAAGGTCTTCTTTTCAGAAAGCCCATATATAATACTTTTATCAGATCTGCACGGTATAAGTCCGCTTATCTTATAAGCGCCCTTGCCTTTACTATGCTGAATTCATTCTCTTCTATGGATTTAATACCGTCTTTATTTATTTTAAGTTTTAGCAGCAATCCTTTGTCCGTACCTTTTGGGATCTGCTTATCAAATATACAATTTCCAATACTGTAATATATATATCTCTCCTTATACACTTCCTTAGGCTGTATAACATGAGGATGGGTTCCCACTACAAAGTCGGGACCGTAATCTATAGCCAGTCTTCCGACTTTCTTTTGCATCTCGCTTACATATGGTTCAAATTCTATCCCCCAATGAAAGTAAACTATCTTAATATCAGCATCTAAGTTATCCAGTTCCTCCTTCATCTTATCAAGCTCCGCCTCACTCATATAGCTTACCGTACTCTTACTTTCATTATATACAAAACCTTCGGGAGGAAATAAGCTATAAGCTAAAAAGCCTATTCTTGTACCGCCTTTCTCATATATATAAGCCATATCTTGTAAGCTGCTTTTTGCCGCCCCGAAGTAAGATAGATCTGCTTCACTTAAAGCATCCATCGTATCTTCCAAACCCTCATACTTATAATCCATAGTATGATTATTGGCCAGATTAATCAGTTCAAAACCGGCACTTTTTAGTGCTTCGGCATTTTCCCTATCCGCCTTAAATACAAACCTGCCTGCCTTAGCAGCTGCAGCATCGCTATCTGTAATAGGGCACTCGAGGTTGGCAAGACTTAAGTCATCATTGATAAGTATATTTTTCAAGTCTTTATATGGATAATCATAGCCCTCGGTATCAAGAAAACTTTGTACTCCTCTGGACAGCATAATATCTCCCACTATGGTAATGCTTATCTCCTCTTGCTTGGGACTGCAAGAAAAGATAAGCATAGTTGAGATTAATACTGCCGTCCGCAATATATAG
>JBGZHY010000066.1:0-28663 GCA_041848045.1 Lachnospiraceae bacterium | reverse complement strand
ACACAGTTAGCTTTTACTAACAAGCGTTTTCAGGCCCTTTCCGTTATCTATACCAAAGAGAATTTATTGTTTTTATCTATACATTCTTATTACAAATCAATATAATCTATTGGAATAAAAGCCGAAATAATGGTAATATAGCACAAGAAACATATTCTATTTTACAAAGGGGGTATTTATATTATGGCGAAGTTTGATGTGGTTATCAAAGGAACCGGCATGGGCGTTGGCGAGCAGTCACTGGTGGACAACCTGATGAAGGGCTTCATTCATACCTTGGCACAGAAAGAGGATCTGCCGGCTCATATCATCTTTTACGGTGAAGGCGCAAAGCTGAGCTGTACAGGCTCCGAGAGTCTGGAGGATCTGCAGATTCTGGCGGATAAGGGCGTTAAGATTTTGACCTGCGGCATTTGCCTTGATTACTATGAATTGAGGGATGATTTGCAGGTAGGCGGTATAACCACCATGTCCGAAGTGGTTGATATTGTTTCCCACAGCGCCTATGTATTTGAACCATAAACCATAAGATTAAGTAAAGAGGCTGCTGCAAATGACCCTTTCGTCGGCTGCGGCAGCCCTTTCTTGCTTTTCCTGCAGAGAAAACAGAAAGGAGTACCATGAATACTAATTTCCCGGCATTTTGCAGTACCTTAATCGGCAGTATGCCAAGGTCCGCAAGGCTTTTGGAGTTAAAAGCCTGCGCCGGCCTTAATGAAGAATCCCGCAGGCTGTACGAGGAGCAGCTTGTGGCGGAAACCAAAGAAGTGCTTGCCATGCAAAAAAGAGCAGGCATTGACGTACCGGTTTGCGGAGAACTGGCACGGGACAATTTTGTCAGCTATGTGGCGGAGCATGTGGAAGGCGTACAGTTGATGAGTATGTCGGAAATCCTCGCCATTACGGCAAATTCCGATTCCTTTAACGAAAGCTTGCAACAAATGGACGCTTCCGACAACTCCATGAGTAATCCTATCTGCGTCGGCAAGATCAATACCGAAGCAAGGCTTGACGCGGAAGAAGTGGATATGATGGAAAGCCTGAACGACGGCATTTATAAGATTACTATTCCCAGTCCTTATATTTTAACCCGCTCCATGTGGCTAAAGGAGGTGTCCAAATCCGCTTACCATAACCGCAAAGAGCTGGGCGCGGATATTGTCAAGCTCCTATCCAATGAAATCAGCCACCTGATTGAGGCCGGCGTCAAGGTCATCCAAATTGACGAACCGATTATTTCCGAGGTGGTGTTTCAAAAACCTGGCGGTGACAACTCCTTTTACTGAGGCGCCTTGTCTGCCAAGGTCAGAATTGACCAAGAGTTAAAATTTGCCCAAGACCTGCTCCGGCCTGTCCTGGATCAAATCAGAGCGCATGAAGACGTGATGAGTGCCATTCATATATGTCGAGGCAACTGGACAAGGGACGAGTCCGTTTTATTGGAGGGTGCCTACGATAAAATGTCCAAATTTTTGGACAGCTTGGAGGTGGATATGCTTGCCCTTGAATTTTCCACTCCAAGGGCAGGGGAAGTGGATATGCTTTTCAAAAATAACTTTCTCTCCCGCAAAATCACCCTAGGCTTTGGGGTCATCAATCCCCGCATTTCCCGGGTAGAAAAGCCGGAAGAGATTGTTGCTAATGTAGAGAAGCTTCTGCATTTCCTTCCGCCGGAGCGCATATGGCTCAACTCCGACTGCGGGTTTGCCACTTTTGCGAACCGACCTCTTAATTCCTATGCCGTCATCGAAGAAAAGCTGCGCGCCATGACCGAAGCGGCTGCCATTCTTCGTCAAAAATACTGCCCCTAAGGAGAACAGCCTATGATTTACTTTGACCAGGCTTCCGGTTCTTTCCCGAAAGCACCGCCTCTTGCGGATGCCATGGCGGCTTATATCAGCAGCGGCGCGGGCAATATCCGTCGGGGCAGTATGCAGATTTCCTATGCCTCCACACAGTTGGTATATAAATTCCGCGAGTATCTTTGCGAATATTTCGGCGCCCGGGGAAAACACTGCATTTTCACCGGCGGCGTTACCGAAAGCTTAAATATTCTGATACAGGGCTTTTTAAAGGCGGGGGATCATATCATTATCTCTGCGCTGGAACACAATGCAGTAATGCGCCCTCTTTGCCGTATGCAGGAACAGGGGATTTCCCATTCCCTTATTCCCTGCGATGACAAGGGACGGCTTCGTCCGGAGGATATTCCCTCTTTGATTTTGCCGAATACCAAAGCCATCCTGACAACGGCGGCGAGCAATGTCTGCGGCACCATCCTTCCACTGGCACAAATCGGTGCCTTGGCGGCCTCCTACGGACTGCCCTATTTTGTGGATGCCGCACAGCTGGCGGGCTTTGCGGATATTGATATGGAAGCCATGCACATCAGCGCCCTGGCTCTCACCGCTCACAAAAGCATGCTGGGTCCGCAGGGCATCGGCGCCCTCATCCTTTCGGAGGATTTGGGCAGACAAATCAGACCCCTGATTTTAGGAGGCACCGGTTCTTTATCCGACACCTTGGAAATGCCGGACTTTTTACCCGATCGTCTGGAGGCAGGCACCTTAAATCTTCCGGGCATTGCCGGATGGGCAAGTGCTTTAGACTGGCTGCGCCCCAGACAGGCGGAACTGGCAGCCCACGAAAGCGAGCTGTGCCGTTATTTTTTAAACCGTCTGGAGGATCTTCCTCTTCGTCCGATCGGCTTATCCGCTGCGGAAAGCACAAGCCGCAGTCGAGTTCCGGTGGTATCCTTGTACGCACCGGATATTGACCTTGCGGCACTGTCCCATTTTCTGGAGGCGGAGGCGGAAATCGCCACAAGGGTAGGACTGCACTGTGCACCTGCAGCCCACCTAAGCTTAGGTACCTTTCCGCAGGGCTGCATACGCTTCAGTTTCGGTTTCAGCCAGACCAAGGAAGAAATTGATGCCTGTATCGCCCTGCTGCGGCAGTATTTTGCATAAAGTAAAAAGAAGGACAACTTTGCAGCGAAATCCCTGATTCACCCCAATTTCGTAACATAGGCATGGCAAAAGCGGTATTCTTCTGCTCCTCTTGAGAGAAGCGAAAGATTACCGCTTTTACGATTTCCTGTTTAATGTCGTTACCGCAACATTAACGCTTATTGATAATTAACAATATTGCCAAATTCCGGCTTCAGGCTGGCACCTCCCACCAGACCGCCGTCGATATCCGCCTGGGCAAACAACTCCGCCGCATTTTTGGCGTTTACGGAACCGCCATACTGGATACGGATTTTCTCCGCCGTTTCTTCTCCATATAACTCGGCGATACAGCGGCGAATGGCTGCGCAAACCTCCTGTGCCTGCTCCGTACTTGCGGTAACGCCCGTACCGATTGCCCAAATCGGCTCATAGGCAATAACCGCTCTGCCTGCCTGCTCTGCGCTGACCTTTCCGAAAGCAATCTTAATCTGCTGGCGAACAAAATCAATGGTGATGCCCTGCTCTCTCTGCTTTAAGGTTTCACCGCAGCAGATAATCGGTGTAATGCCGTATTCAAAGGCCTTCAGCACCTTCTTATTGACGGTTTCGTCCGTTTCTCCGAAGTATTCCCTTCTCTCGGAATGCCCGAGTACCACGTACTCCACGCCTGCTTCCTTTAACATACCCGGCGCGATTTCACCCGTATAGGCACCTGCATTCTCAAAATGCATGTTCTGTGCGCCGATTTGGATATTCGTACCCTTTACCGCTTCCAGCGCCGGAATAATGTCTATCGCCGGAACACAGAAAACCACATCCGCTTCCTTTGTTTCTACCGCAGGCTTCAATTCCGCAATCAACTTCTGTGCCTCGGCAGGCGTCATATTCATTTTCCAGTTTCCTGCAATAATCTTTCTTCTTGCCATAAATCTTTTCCCCTATTCTTATCTGTTGTCTGCCGCCGCAACACCCGGCAGCTCCTTACCCTCCAAAAACTCAAGACTTGCTCCGCCGCCTGTGGAAATGTGGCTCATCTTATCCGCAAATCCCAGCCGCTTTACAGCGTTTACGGAGTCGCCGCCGCCGATAACGGTGGTTGCACCCTCCAGTTCTGCCACCGCCCTGCAAATCTCCAGAGTACCATTGGCAAAATTTTCAAACTCGAATACGCCCATAGGCCCGTTCCATACCACGGTCTTTGCGCCCTTTAAGGCCTCCTTGTACAGCTCCACGGTCTTCGGTCCGATATCGAAACCGGAAAATCCCGCATCAATCACATCCACCACTCTGCGCTCCGTGTCATTGGCAAACGTTTTGCCCTCCACATGGTCTACCGGCAAAAGCAGCTTTACACCCTTATCCTGCGCCTTCTTAATCATCTCCAGAGCATAGTCCAGCTTATCTTCCTCGCACAAGGAGTTGCCGATTTCCTGTCCCTGCGCCTTGGCAAAGGTATAAGCCATACCGCCGCCGATAATCAGCGTATCCACCTTGTCCAGGAGGTTGTTGATAACGTTGATCTTATCGGATACCTTGGCACCGCCCAAAATAGCCACGAAAGGACATACCGGATTTTCCACAGCCTCCCCTAAGAATTTAATTTCCTTTTCCATCAGGTAGCCCACAACATTTTCCTTACAGTATTTGCTTACACCCACATTGGAACAGTGGGCTCTGTGCGCCGTTCCGAAAGCATCATTTACAAAAATGCCGTTATCGCAAAGAGCCGCCAACTCTTTTGCATATTTTTCCGCATTTTCATCCTTGCCGTACTTGGTTTCCTCCACCCTGTAACGTGTATTCTCCAGGAGCAGCACCTCTCCCTCCTGCAAAGCTGCCGCCAGCTTCACGGTTTCTTCTCCCGTTACCTGCGGGTCGGATACAAACTTTACCTGAAGTCCCAATCTTTCTGACAGCGCCGGAGCCACCGGTGCAAGGCTTAAGTCCTTAACAGGCTCTCCCTTCGGCTTGCCCAGATGTGAACAAAGAATGAGCTTTGCCCCGCCTGCCAGAAGCTTCTTGATGGTCGGCAAGGCTCCGTCTATACGATTATAATTTTGGATAACGCCTTCTTTCAACGGCACGTTGAAATCGCAGCGCAGCAAAACCTTTTTTCCCTTTAAGTCCTTTAAATCTTCTACCGTCTTTTTATTTAACATATCGCTCCCTTCCTGTGTTTCCCACATATAAGAAAACGAGGTGCGGCCCTAAGACCGGACCTCGTGTCCATCTGCATGATCATCAAAGAATATATACTATGCCAATTCTGCAAAATACTTAATGGTTCTTACCATCTGAGATGTGTAAGAGTTCTCGTTGTCATACCAGGAAACAACCTGTACCTGATACAGATCATCTGCAATCTGAGAAACCATGGTTTGTGTTGCATCGAATAAAGAACCGTATCTCATGCCGATAACGTCGGAAGACACAATCTCATCCTCTGTATAACCGAAGGACTCGGAAGATGCCGCCTTCATCGCTGCATTGATATCCGCCTTGGTAAGACCTGCCTTCTTCACCACTGCCGTCAAAATCGTAGTGGAACCGGTTGCTACAGGAACTCTCTGTGCGGAGCCGATAAGCTTGCCGTTCAGCTCCGGAATAACCAGACCGATTGCCTTTGCGGCACCGGTTGAGTTCGGAACGATGTTTGCCGCACCTGCTCTTGCTCTTCTCAAATCGCCCTTTCTGTGAGGACCGTCCAGAATCATCTGGTCGCCTGTATATGCGTGAATGGTGCTCATGATACCGGACTGAATAGGAGCCAGCTTGTTCAAGGCATCCGCCATAGGAGCCAGACAGTTTGTCGTACAGGAAGCTGCGGAAATAATGGTATCGTCCTTGCTTAAAGTCTTTTCATTTACACTGTAAACGATGGTCGGCAAATCATTGCCTGCAGGAGCGGAAATAACAACCTTCTTTGCACCTGCGCTGATGTGTGCCTGTGACTTATCCTTGGAAACATAAAAACCGGTACACTCCAAAACAACATCCACGCCGATGCTGCCCCAAGGCAACTTGGAAGCATCCGCTTCCTTGTAAATCGTAATTTTCTTGCCGTCTACAACAATATGATCCTCACCTGCTTCCACAGTGTGCTTTCCTTCTCCCAGATAGCCGCAGAAGCCGCCCTGCGCCGTGTCATACTTCAACAGGTTTGCAAGCATCTTCGGATCGGTTAAATCGTTGATTGCCACTACCTCATAGCCTTCTGCCTCAAACATCTGTCTAAATGCCAAGCGACCGATACGGCCAAATCCATTAATTGCAACTTTAACTGACATCTTATTCCTCCTCATGTGTTTGTTAAAATCTAATCAACCTTATATATTGTATATGATTCCGCTTTAAAAATCAAGCGCTTTATCGCCATTTCCCCAGCTTCGGAATATCGACTAATAATAAATCCTATTTTAGATTTCCTTTGTAATATATTCTGCTAAGTTTGTTGCATGGTCAGACACTCTTTCCAGATTGGAAATCACATCCAAAAAGACGATACCCGCCTCCGGCTTGCAGCGCCCCTGCACCAGACGCTCAATATGCTTTTCCCGCAGCTCATCCTCCAAAAAGTCCACTTCCATCTCCAGCTTGTTCACTTCCTGCACCAAAGACAGACTGTTCGTCTTCCGTGCCTCTATGGAACAGGCGTACGCCTGCATAGCGGTTTGGGCAATGCTGTCCAAATCCGCCTTTGCCGTTTCGCTGAAATCAAGACCTTTCTCAATCAAAACAGCGGCATTCTCCGCAATATTGTCCGCATGATCCCCCACACGTTCAATATCGCTGACCGCATAATACAAATCACTCAAAACGGTCTGCTGCCTGTCCGTTAAAGGCAGGGCGTCAAGCTTAATCAAATACTCGGTCAGCAAGGCCTGCATATTATTGATCAACTTTTCCGTCTTTTTGACCTTCTGCACCTTTTCTTCACTTTTCTCCTTCACCGCCGCTATGGCAAGCTCCACATTTTCTCCTGCAATCTCGCCTGCCCGAATCACTTCCTTGATTACCGCCTCTAAGGCAATCGCCGGTGCTTCCAAAATACGCTCATCCAGGTGAGCCTTCATCAAAGCCACCTCATCCGTACTCTGTGCCTCATCCCCTTTAACGATGACAGCGGAAAGCTTAACCAAAACTTCGCTGAAGGGCAGAAGCATAGCCGTCATAATCGTATTGAAAAAGGTATGAAAAATGGAAATCTGCACGGAGTCAATGTTGCTGGCGGCAAAGCTTTTGTTGATGCTAAACACAATAAAACCCAGGGTTCCGAAGACCACAGCGCCGATGCAGTTGAACATCAGATGAATGACCGCCGCTCTCTTGGCAAGCTTGGGCGCGCCGATGCTGGAAATCAAAGCGGTTACGCAAGAACCGATGTTTTGTCCCAAAGTGATGTAAATGGCTGCCGATTTCGTTACTACGCCGTTTAATGCCAAAGTCTGCAAAATACCCACGGAAGCGGAAGAACTTTGCAGCAATGCGGTAACCAGACAGCCCACAATGATACCCAGCAAAGGATTTCCGCCCAGCAAAGCAAAGGCCTCCGAAAATATCGGCATGCCCGTATAAGGCTTGATGCCCGCAGACATGGTCTTTAAGCCCAAAAACAACATTCCCAGTCCCAGCAGGATTTCTCCTACCATCATTTTCTTTCTGGACTTGGAAAAACAAAGCAGCAAAGCTCCCGTACCCACCAGCAAAGGAGCGTAAAATTCCGGCTTCATCAGCTCAAAAGCATCTCCCAGCTGACTCATGGATACAATCCATGCCGTAATGGTGGTACCGATATTGGCGCCCATGATAACCCCGACCGCCTGGCTTAAGCTCATGACACCGGCGCTTACAAAACCCACCACCATAACCGTCGTGGCGCCGGAGCTTTGGATAATCGCCGTTACCACGGCTCCCAGTCCCACCGCCATAAGCTTGTTGTTTGTCAGCATTTCCAGAAACTTCTGCATCCTTCCGCCGGCACTTTTTTGCATACCGTCCGCCATCAGATGCATTCCGTACAGGAACATCCCCAAACCGCCTACAAAGGCGAACAGGTTTGTTACATTTTCGAGCATTTCCTCATACCTCCGTTTTATTTCCCCTATTTACATCCATCCTGTCTGCTTCGACACAAAACATCCTTGGAAACAGGATTTATCTTTTCAACCAAACACCCTCGGCATCAAAGTAATCACCGCCCCTTTGCGTGTTTTGCAGCATTGCTCCCGTATCCTCCAAGTAATACCACTTCTGCTTATCCTGCAGCCATCCTGTCGCCATAGCGCCGTCTGCATGCAGATAATACCAGCTTCCCTTGTCAAAAATCCATGTCCCGGAAAGCATAGCGCCGTCTTTGCCGAAATAATACCATATGCCGTTGATCTTCGTCCAATCACTGACCATGGTGCCCGTGCTGTCCAAAGCATACCACTTCCCATCCAGCTTTAACCAGGCACTGCGTATTTTTTCACCCTTTTCATCCAATGCATTCCATACCTGTCGGTTCTTCTCCCACCGGGCGCTGTACAGGACTTGCTTACTGATAAAGCTGCTCTCTCCCTGTTTAAAGAGGAAAACCGGAACCTCTTCGCCCAAGTTGCGGGACCGGGCAGATCCGCCACCCGATGAACCTCCGCCGCCTGATGAACTTCCGCCACCCGATGAACCTCCACCGCCTGATGTCTTTCCTTTTGATACATTTTCCTTTACTCCGGCCTCATCCGGCAAAGGCTGAGGTACCGAAGCGGCTTTTTCCGGCAAAGGCTGCGCGGAGCTCGCCTGCTGCGACTCTTGCGGCTGACCGGAGTCAGGCTCCTGTACCGTCCCCTGCGGCGGCTGTGGCTGAACAGGCGTTACTTCCTGCGGCTTTTGACCGGAATCCGGTTCCGAAACCGCCTCCTGCGGCGGCTGTGGCTGAACAGGCGTTACTTCCTGCGGCTGGCTAGGCGTTGCCTCCTGCGCCTGACCAGGTGTTGCTTCCTGCGGCGTCTGACTCTGCTGCAAAACAGCTCCCACCGCCGCATAAGCATCCACTATTCCGTAACCGTAAGCCATATTGGGTGAAGCGGTATATTTGGCATCCGTCAAGGGCTTTGCCGTTTCCCGTAAAATACGATAAATTTCTGCCGGTCCTAAGTCCGCATCCGCCTGCTTCATCAGCGCCACTACCCCCGCTACCATCGGTGCGGCAAAGCTGGTACCGCTTGTTCTGACTTCAGCACCCCTATACGAAATGCTGTCCACATTTTGTCCCGGCGCCACCACATCCGGCTTGATGTCTGCCGTATATCGGGAAGGTCCTCTCTGGGACTTCCACCAAATTCCCATATTCTGTCGAACCGCCCCCACCGAAAATACGCCCGGAAGCCTTGCTGGATAAGCAATACTGCCATCCGCCGCCTCTCCGCTTTCTGTGTGATTTCCTGCTGCAAAGATAACAACGATTCCCGCCGCTTCCCAGTTGGCAAGCATAGCCTGAATCGCCGTATGCACCTGCCCGTCGACCTCCTTCGGGGTTCCCCAGGAATTGTTGATGATATCGGGATCCTGCTCCAGCATCCATTGTGCGCCCGCAAGCACATTAGCCATATTGCCCTCTTTATCATGTATGACCTTGGCATTGATAAAGCGCGCCCCCGGCGCTGTCCCGTAGTAATAAGTTTCTTTTGCCCCGGAAGCATTCGTCTTTACCAGCTTTCCGGCAAGGCTTGCCGCCACCATGGTGCCGTGATTATTTCCACCATGATTAAGGCCTACGTTCTTTCCCGTAAAGTCCTTGTAATAGCTGTGGTCAAAGCTGTCCGTTGTCGCATCATAGCCCAGATACGCATGCTTTAAAGCGGGCAGTTCATAATTGACACCGCTGTCCATAATACCCACCGTAACGCCGCTGCCGTCCAAATGATAAGTATCCCAGACCTTATCCGCCTGCATACTGCTCACTCCCCAGCCGAGTATGCGGGCAGTGTCTTCTTCTCCCGCAAAAGCGGCTACCCCGCCGCTGCTTTTTTGGCTGCGCACCGGCTCTGCCGGTGCGCGAAGAAGTGCATTCTCTTCCAATCCCGTCACTTCCTCCAGCGCATATATCTCTTCCAGCAAGGCCTCATCTCGAATTACCGCATGTACCGCATTGACCAGGTAGTAACTCTCGTACTCTTCCACCGCTCCCCTCTGCACGCCCTCTTCCAAAAGCGCCAGAGTCGCGTCCTGCTCCTGCTCTGCCTGCGCCCTCAATTCCTCCTCCTGCCCCACTGCGGTTTCATAAAACAGCAGGACATCATAAGGCGCCTCATGGCTTTGCAGATATTCCTCCAAATCCCTGTCCTTCTCCCTCTCCTCGGGAAGAGAAAAGAAAATTTCTTCTTCGATAAGCTCCTCTGCCTCGCTGTCCGTTGCCGGAGCAAAGACCTCGGTTCCGGACAGTGAAGCACTCGGCAGCAGCGGAAAAACCGTACTGCCGAGCACTGCCAAAGCCAGCAAAAATGCATATTGTTTCTGATTTCTCATTTCCTATAACACCTCTAAACATTTTTCCTATTTGATCTTATACAAACTATGTACCAGAGCGATCAGCGCCTTTATACTGCCCGAAACCGGCAGCGCGGAATTATATACCAGATAAAACTTCCGCTTGGCAAGGTCCTTGGGATAAATCAAAAGCCTGTCGCTGTCCGCATGGTCCTTTGCCGCAAGAGCCGATACCACGCTGATACCCAGACCGTTTTGTACGGAACGAATGATGCTGTCCGTATTGTCCATCTTGGCAATAATATTCAACTCCGATAAATCCTTTACATAGCGCTTCAACAACTTCTCCGCCTCTTTTCTGGTTCCGGAGCCTTCCTCCCGCATAATGATGGAAGAATCCTTGATCCAGGAGAAGTCATCTCCCTTCTCACATATCGCTCTGTACTCCTCGGTGTTCGGCATAACCACCACCAGCCTGTCCTCGTAAAAAGGGACATAGGTGCAGTTTTTCTTATCCAGAATCGTTCCCGTAAAGCCCACGTCCACCGTCTTGTTGATGATTTCCTTAATTACGCCGGCGCTGTCCGTTTCCTTTACATTAAACTGTGCATTCGGATACTGTTTGCTGAAATGAGAAATAATTTCCGGCAGAATATAGGATGCCGGCACACTGGAGCTGGCGATTTCTATACTCTTGACCGTTACGTCTTCTGTCTTTTTAAATTCCGCTTTAATATTGTCCAAAATAAGCATCATTTCTCTGACATACAAATACAGCTTTTTCCCGTCCACAGTCAGCTGTGTTCCCTTGGTATTGCGGCTGAAAAGCTTGACCTCCAGCTCCTCTTCCAAGGATTGTATGTGCGCACTTACCGTGGGCTGGGTTAAAAACAATTCTTTTGCCGTCAATGAGAAGCTCCCGTTATTGGCAAGCTTCAAAAAAGCCTCTAATTGCTTTATGTTCATGAATATGCTACCCTTTCCGTTTCTGCGCCAAGCTTCTTTGTCAGCTTAATGGTGTCAAAATATTCCAAAATCGGCTTTGCACTCTTCCTGCTTGTGTTAAGCATATCTCTAAGCTGTGATATCGTAATCACTTCCTCCTTGGCAAAATGCGCCTTTACCATTTCTTTCGCCTCCTCAATCAGGGCGGAAAGACTGAACATTTCGTCTGTTATCGCGATAACTTTACCCTCGTTCTGCATACAGCGAAGCACATCGGAAAGCTGCTCCTCCGTGTATTTGCCCTTTTCCACCTCAGACAAACGAAGAAGCTCAAAACGCGCCTTCTCAAAACTTTCTTCCAATATGCGCTCGATATCGCAGTACAAAGCATCTTTTACGATGGTAAAAGAATGCAGACAAATAAAGTCACCCTCTGCTCTTACCATATTTTCTGCCGTAAGCATGGCCAAATAAGCATCAAATAAATTCGGCTTCAGCTGTTTTGCCGCACTCAGATGCAGCTGTGCCTTTTTTATGCCCAATCTATATGGATACTTTTGATGAAAATCATTTAAATCCTTAATTATCTTCTGTCTGCAACCGTGTTCACTTTCGCTGTGCCACAAAAAATCATCCTTTTTCAGGCTGTACACCTGCACCAGATCCTGCTCCTGCAGGTCTTTTACACACGCCGACACATCTTCCACGGATACCGACATCAGCTTTGCCAGTTCCGTCTTTGCGATCATTGTAGCCGCCGCCTGCTTGATATGCAGCTCCGCCACATCCGACAAAGACCCCTCCAACTTGCGCTCCAATTCATCAATATCCTTTTCATTGAAACGCTTTTTCTTTTTCGGATTCGGCTCCAGAATCACGCCGCCTCCGATGGTTTCCATAGGCGAATAAAAACGCACCACAAACCTGTCCCCTCTCTTGACGGCAATTTCCTCCTCCAAGATCAGCTGACACAAAGCGCTCTCTCCCGCCTTAATCTCCTCCTTATCCAGTATGACCGCCCGGCACAGCACCTCGCTGGTTCCCGTATACAAATGCAGTCTGTCCCTGTTATGCAGGGTTCTGGATGAATCCTTTAACATATTCAGCTTCACGTCTGTCAGGGCACTCAGCTTAATACTGTTGCGGGGCGCCAATACACAACCCCTGCGTACCTCGTCCTTTTTCACCCCCGCCAGATTGATTGCCACACGCTGCCCCGCAAAGCACTCCCGGGCATCTTTTCCATGCACCTGCAGATTTCGTACCTTGCACTCGATTTCCCCCGGAAACAGCTCCAGCACGTCTTCCTTCCGGATTGTTCCGGATATGAGCGTTCCCGTCACCACCGTTCCGAAACCTGCTATGGTAAAGGAGCGGTCCACCGGCAGACGCGGGATGGTATGAATATCTTTAGGCTCCAGTTCTTCCCGAATCATATGCATAATGAGGGTTTTCAGCTCTTCCAGCCCCTGTCCCGTCACGCTGGAGGTGCAAACAAGGGGCGCCTTTTCCATAATGGTGCCCTTTAATTCCTCCTTCAAATCCTCTTTAACCAGTTCCAGCCAGTCTTCCTCTACCAGGTCGCATTTATTCAGCACCAAAATGGTTTTTTGAATACCGAGAAGCTCCAGGATGTTTAAATGCTCTCTGGTCTGCGGCATCATTCCTTCGTCCGCCGCCACCAGCATCATCACCAGGTCCATTCCCACTACGCCCGAAACCATGTTGTTGATAAATTTCTCATGCCCCGGAACATCAATGATTCCCGCTCTGGTTCCATCCGGCAAATCAAACCAGGTAAAGCCCAGGTCAATGGTAATGCCTCTTGCCTGCTCTTCTTTCAGCCTGTCCGTATTCCTGCCCGTTAAAGCCCGAATCAGGCTCGTCTTTCCATGGTCGATATGACCCGCCGTACCTATAATAATATTTTTCACTGTAAAATGCCTCCGAAAGTATCCACAATGAGGTCAAACTCCTCATTCTGCACTGTTCTGATGTCCAGCAAAATCCTATCCTCCATCGTTCTTACAATCAGAGGTGTCTTTGCCTTACGCAGCTTTTCTTCCAGCTTTGCCGTGCTAAGCTGCTTTGCCTTAAGGCATACGGCGGCGCTTGGCAGCAATTCCCCCGGCAAAGAGCCTCCGCCGATTTGAGAATGGCAGTCACAGATGCCAAGCTCCAGCTGCTCCTCAAATACGGATAATTTTTCTTTCAATATCCGAGCCCTTTGCAAAACGCTTTCATAGCTTTCTTTCATCATACGCAGTACCGGCAGCTTATCCTCCGCCGCCGTACCCTTCAGATACTCCATCAAAACCAGCTCCAGAGCCGCTACCGTAAACTTGTCGATGCGCAGAGCTCTCGTCAGTTGGTTCTTTTTAATCCTGTCGATGTACTTTTTCTTACCTACGATAATGCCTGCCTGAGGTCCGCCCAAAAGCTTATCCCCGCTGAAGCAGACAATATCTGCGCCCGCCTGCACGGATTCCTGTACCGTCGGTTCATGACGCAGACCGAATTTTGATAAATCCACCAAAACACCGCTGCCCAAATCTTCAATCAAGGGAATATCCTCGCACAAAGGCTTTAACTCTGCAATTCCCACAGACTCCGTAAAGCCGATGATACTGTAATTGGAGGTATGCACCTTCAAAATTGCCTTGCTGTTCGGACTTAAGGCGTCTTTATAATCCTGCAGATGGGTCTTGTTGGTGGTTCCCACCTCCACCAGCGCAGCACCGCTGGCGGCGCATACATCCGGCACCCTGAACTTTCCGCCGATTTCCACCAGCTCCCCTCGGGATACGATGACCTCGCCATCCTTTGCCAAGGTATTTAAAACAAGCATCACCGCCGCCGCATTGTTGTTCACCGCCATGGCGGCCTCCGCTCCCGTAAGTCGGCATAGAAGCTCGGCAAAAACCGAATAACGCTCTCCTCTTTTTCCCTCCTGCAAATTGTATTCCAAATTGGAATAACCGCTCACCACATCCGCCAGCTTTTCAGCCAGCTCCCTGTTGATTAAAGCCCTGCCCAAATTGGTATGCAAAATGGTTCCCGTGGCATTCACCAGTCTTTTTAAATTCGGCTCAAATAAAGACGCCGTCCGTTCTGCAATGCGGGGAATCAGATTATGCAGGCGCTCCTCTATCTGCGCCTGCTCTTTGCCGCCTGCAATAAAACTGCGCAGCTCATCCGTTTCCTCCGTAATCATATCCGTTACGATATTTCTGCCGTACTCCGCAATCAGACTCTGTATCCTCTCATCCGCCAATATCGTATCGACTTTCGGTATCTCTCTAAAGTAATTTTTTTCCATCACAATCGAAAGTTTATTGTAAATAAATAAACTTTTCCCCCTTTTCTGCTACTTCGCCTATGACGGAAACTTTGGTTTCCATCTGTGCCTTATCGAAAGCCTGCAACACTTCCGATAAATACTTTCTGTCCACACTGAACAAAAGACCTCCCGAAGTCTGCGGATCATAAAGTAAATCCACAATATACTCCGGAGCATTTCCGACCTCTATCTTATCTTTATAGTATTTCTTATTGTTATAGGAGCCCGCAGGTATCAAGCCCATATCGGCATACTCCCTTGCTTTTGCAATATAGGCAATATCCTCATAGCGAAGATGGAAGCTGATGTCACTCGCCTCCGCCATTTCAATGCAATGTCCCAGCAGGCCGAAGCCTGTAATGTCCGTACAGGCATGAACCGGAAAGGCCTCCATCACCTCTTTTGCCCGCTTATTTAAACTTTTCATCACCAGCGTGGCCTCCTCTATGGCCTGCGCCGATGCCAGATCCGCCTTCAAAGCCGTATTCACTACGCCGCTGCCGATTTGCTTGGTTAAAATCAAAACATCTCCCGCCTTGGCGCCGTAATTCAGCCATATTTTATCCGGATGCACAAAGCCGGATACACAGAGTCCGTACTTCGGCTCATCATCCTGCACGGAATGACCGCCTACCAGCACGGCGCCTGCCTCTTTGACTTTTGCCGCTCCGCCTGCCATGATATCTCCCAATATGGAGGGATTCAGACAATTCGGAAAGCCGACTATGTTCAGCGCTACCTTCGGCTCTCCTCCCATGGCATATACGTCACTGAGAGAATTTGCCGCCGCAATCTGGCCGAATAAATAAGGATCGTCCACAATCGGAGTGAAGAAATCTACGGTTTGTATCATCGCCACTTCATCATTGATTTTGTATACTGCCGCATCATCTGAAGTCTGGATGCCCACTATAAGATTTTCGTCGTAAAATGCCGGTAACTTACCCAAAACTTGGGCAAGGGTCGTTGGACCGATTTTCGCGGCTCACCCCGAAGCCTTGGTCAGGCTGGTTAACTTAATGTCTTTTTCCATGGCATTTCCTCCTTTGCTCTATTCTCTCATCAGCATTTCCTGCCGACAGCGTAAAATTGCTTCTCTTGGCATCCTGCTTTCGGACGCGGCAAGCACAATTGTACAGGCTATATTATAGACGAAAGCTATACAGAAAGCTAGTCTTATTTATCCCTACAGACGACTCTGTTCTGTAAAAAATGCAAATCCTCTCGCTTCCCTTATAGGGACTATCACCTGCTTGCGCCCGGAAGATGCTGCCATAAGTGGGCTTGCCCCTTTGCTTTAATTTCCGGCTGCCACTCCACGTGCTCTATATCTTGTTTCTCCTTACCTCTCACCCCTAAACGGGAGCTTTCCTGCATTTAAAGATCCGGGGGAGTTATTTTGTCCGGGACACAACACACAGCAGGGTATGTACGGTTCATTACCATACATACCCTGCTGCTGTTTAATCTTCATCCCCCCAGTAATCTATTGATTCCTGTGTCCTTGTTGAAATTCCGAATAACTTATACATAAAATCTTCTCTTTCATCAAACATTTCAACAATAATTATTTTTTCTGATTCAATTAAAGAAAAATATAATTGTGGTTAACCTACAAATAGCGATAATCGTATTCTATACTATACATTGCAGATACGGCAATTCCCTTTTTCAAACTTTTCCGGACCTCTTACCGCATCTGTTATCTTTTTCACTGATTTTCCGGAAGCTTCGGCACCAAAGTTCTGTACTAAATCAGCTTTTAGCCGGTTCAACTTCTTCCTTACAATCTGTGAATATTCTATTTTTTTCAAAACAACTGTACCCCCAGCTCTGCTTCCAGATCATCTGCTGAAATCGTTCCTTCTTCCCGAATAGACACTTCTGCTTCGTTTAGTTTTCTCATCATTGTATAAAGTGCTTTCTGCTTATCCAATTCGTCCAGCTCTTTCATATCTATAATTGCACACTGTCCATGTCCATTTCTTGTAAGATAAACCCTATTACCACAGGTGACTTCATTGATTACTGTTGTATAATTTCTTAAATCTGAAATAGGCTTAATATTTGGCATAGTCTTTCCTCCTCGAAAAATTGCTTACCTCTTTTCTACTTCTATAGCACATCCTTTCACCGTGAATTATTCAACTTATTCGCAGTGAAATTTACAGCAATTTATCTTCTATCATCCCATTATTTCCCGTACTGTCCTGTCTGACATTTTCATCGCTCGACCGATACAGGCATATTGAAAATCAATTTCCCAATATAACTTCACACCATAGTCACTGCCGCTTCGTCCGAATTGACTACTGACGGTGATGATGCAAAATGCTTTCATTACACACAAACGGTTCGTCTTGTAATATCTTCTTCATTTGTGTTTCCAATCTAAGCGAAAAACTGTCTGCATTCGTCCAATCCAATGCGCTCGTTAAATCTCCCTGCGGATCAGTCAGCAGATACTGTCAATAGTTTTGCGCAAATTTATTTGTGGTTTACTTTGTCCGGGACACAAAATACCGATACGACTTATTTCCATAAGCCATATCGGTATTCCGATTTTTTTACGTTCTTCTTTTAATTTATCCAGGCACCCTGCATATCCACCCGATACATGCCGATGTTTTCATTCACCGCCATATCACCGGCATTTTTCAGATAGTACCACTTGCCGTCCCCGGCGTTCTGCACCCACTGGTTGTATGCCATACTGCCGTTCGTGTGCATATAATACCATTTTCCCTTATCCTGAATCCAACCGGTCTGCATCTGCCCCTTTTCATTCATAAAATACCATTTATTCGCATCCTGAAGCCAGCCCTTTACATCCTTGCCGCCCCTTTGATAATACCATGCATTGCTTCTCTTTACCCAGCCGTCCTTCACGCTTGCACGGGCATAGGTCTTTCCGCCGCCGGATCTGCTCCGGGAACTGCCGCCGCCCTTTGAACTTCCACCACCGCCGGAACGGTTTCGTTTGTTGGGACTGTCCTTGCGCTCTTCATTCTTCTTTGGCATATCCGGAACGGAAGGTGTGGCTTTCTTCGGCTCGGAAGGCGTGGCAAGTCCCTTGCCGCCGTTTTTCTCCTTCATCATACCGCCGCTTTCCGGCGCAGAAGACTCACCCTGAGTATGATTTTTTGTTCTGTTCTCCTCCTGCTCCTCTATAATATGCACGCTGATGTGCTCTTCAAAGCTGCTCTTATCCGGATAGCTTACCACCAGATTGGTGTACACATCCCCCTTTTCGCTGCTGTCAATCTCATCCCTGAAGCTGTAGCTTGTTCCCTCCGGCATCCGATCCGCATTGGTTACCATGCTCCTGGCATCCGGCAACTCTCCTACTTGTATGGTAATCTCCTTTAACACATGCGGAAAATAGCGCTTTTGGTCAGACAGATAAGGATCCAAAGCCGCTTCCACCTCCTGAATAACCGGTTCTATATCTCTTTCGAAATGCTCGCGCAGCAGATCTCCTTCAATGGAAAAATAAGCGTCTGTGGAAGTGAACGTAAAGGTTTTAATCGCCCTCTTGCTCAACTCGCTGTTAGGCTGCCTTTGTGCATATTCCCACACCTTTCTGGAGCCCAATTCAATCTTGGCATAAACCAGAATATCCCGAAAATGATCCAAACGCTCCTTTACCTTCGCCTTGTCAACGACAGACTTTCCAAGCTCTTTCTCCATTTCTTTCATTCCCCGCAGTACACTGCTTCTCTGCCCTTCCCAGACCTCATTCTGCAGCCTGGAATGTTCGCCGAGTGAAAAAGGCCAGGCATCCACCTCATCCAGCTTTTCTCTCAACTGCCTTAGCAAGGAGCGCAGCTCTGCGATCTCCTGTTCGGAAGCCTGCTCCGCCGCCAGCACATCCTGCACAAAATAATTTCTTGCCGGTGTAAAGCTTGTCGCTCCCATAGCGCTTAAGCACAGAGCCGCCGCCGACACCGTCACTGCCTTTCTTACAAAGCTTTTGCTTTTTTTCTTTAACATCCTCATTCCCCCTAAACAATATCTTTTTTGTATCACTTCCCGTTTACCGAAGAGCTTTATCAAGCCGCTCCGGAAACCTGCCCCTATTGTAAACTTCCCGGAAAATGAAGTAAATAGATGTTCCCCTTTCTTAAATCAAGCTTAAGCTTTGGTTTGTTTGTTTTCTTTTCCTTGTGCATTTTCTTAAATTCTCCTTAAAATACAGTGGAAAAGCCGAGGTTTTCTAAAGATTATAAAGACAAAAAAGAAGGGAATCAGAAGCTTTGTATATCCCGAAAAGTCAGACTTTCGGGCTTGCTTCTCATTCCCTTATGCTTTATATCCTTATTCGCAATATCCGGCCTTCTTTAAAGCCTCATAGGCTACTTCCAGCTTTGCTTCATTGACCTTTACGATAGGTCCCGTACAGCCCATGCCGCTTTCTGCATAGATGCCAAGCTTCCACAAAGCCTGCACCGCATCCTCCAGATCCATAACCTCAATACCGGAAATCTGTCCCGTGGTAACCTCTGTCGGAGGAGCCACTACCTTTTCTTCTGTCTTTTCAGACTTGTTGCTTGCCTTCAAAGCGTCACAAATTGCCTTTAAGCCCGCCTTATTTGCCGCCGCAAACTCCGCCTTGGCAATCTCGAACACCTTGCCCTGTACCAGCTGTGCCGCATACTTGATGGCACCCGCAATCACCGGTGCACCGGAAGCTCTGGAAACAATCATTACCAGATTGTCATAGCCCTCGCCGATGCCGGGACCGTAGCCGTAGCCGCTTGCCTCATAACTTCCGCCGGTGGTGAAAGAGGAGAGCATCTTAACCAGGATATTTCCGGTTAAAGAATCCGTTACCATAATGTCCGCAGAGGCCTGCAGCACATCGTTTCCTCTCATCACAAAACCGCCGTCCGAGCGGGAAGAGCTTGCAAAGGCAATGTCATAGCCCTGTTCCTTCAGCTGCTTTAAAGCCTTCTCCGTCTGCCTTGCGCCGTCCACATTCAAAATACCTACCGTCGGTTTTTGGATACCGCAGGCTTTTGCCGCAATGATGCCGTAGATGGCATTACGAATCATACCCTCTACCCTGTCCGTACTGCTAGTACCGGTCGTATTTGCCACAAAAAGCTCTCTACCCTTTGCCGGTGTAATACATCTGCCTACGGTAGAAACACCGATAGGAAACGGGAAGTGCATGGTTACCGCCGCGTCGATTTCGCCGCTCTTTAACATAGCCTCCATCTTATCATGGCCTTCCTCGTCGTTGGCAACCTTGATGGTCGTCACGCCTTCCGCCTCCAGTGTTCCGATATAATAAACATCTATGCCTTCCTTTGCAGCCATCACCGCCGCAGCCATGGAATTTTCTTCTCCATGCTCACTGCCCATACCGGTCAGAGCTACCTTCGGTCTGCTGCCGAAACTGCCTGTTTCCAATCCGTTTGCGATATCAAGGAAGGTATTAGCAATGATTTTCTCTATACTGTTTGCCATTATCCTATCCCCCTTTTTATTCCGTTACCAATGATGCCGCAAACTCTTTCATTGCCTTTGCGATTAATGACTTAACCTCAGCCTCTGAAACAGCGCCGCCGCTCTCCTTACTTCCGGTATTTGCCTGCATTACAAATGACATACCGTCGAACAGGTTGGTCATTCTTCCGAGGAACAAGCTTCCCTTACCGATAATCATGGCATTCTTAATCTTGCCTGCCAAAATGTCTTCTCTTGCAAAACCGATGAACGGTACGCCGGAAGGAATATGACCCTGTGTAGGCGCAAATCCCGGCATTCCGTGTCCCTTAATGAATGCAGGCATAGCCGCCTTTTCCAGTTCGCCCTTCTTTACCGCCAAGGCCGCAATCATCTTGTAATTCGCCTCCGGAACGTCACCCGCTCCTGCCGGCTTTGTAATATCAGGGTTCTGCATCTCCGGTGAGAATTTGTCGATGTCCGTAATCTTCAGTCCCACTCTCTCCAGCGGATCCGCAACCAGACTTCCGATTACACCCTGCGGTGCGGAGCCGGTACCTACGGTATGGCGTCCCAGAATATCCAGGTTGATTTCAGGGCTCACGCCGTCATTTTCGGATACCACTACCGCAAAGCCGCCCAGACAGTCCTCCAAAATAGGCAGACCCTTCTTCACATGGTCTTTACCGTTCATGCCGAGCTTTGCGCTGCAGCCGCCGCCTACAACAATCACATTCTTAAAAGCGCCCGCCTTTACCAGAGCACCTGCTTCCACCATAGCATGGCTAGGACCTGCACAGAAACCTCTGGAGTCGGAACCGGTCGCATTTACCAGTCCGGCAATCTCTGCAGATGCCTTTGCAAAGTTACCGCCACCTCTTTGGTTCATATCGCCGCAGGCTTCCTCGGAACAGTCGATAACATACTCAATGTCCTCCTTGGATACACCTGCATTTCTTACGGCATACAGGATGGACAATACAGCCGTTGCCTTGTTCACCAGATTCTCATGCATAACTTCCGCATTCAGGTTTACGTCAATATCATGGGCTCTCTTTACGCAGCCGACTAAAGCGCCTTCATAGTAGATGCCTTCCGCATGCTCCTCCTTTACAAAACGCTCGATATCGGAAAGCTCAATGCCTTCCTGCACCCTTGCCATAATCTCTTCCGTGATGATAGGGTCTGCCGCCAATTCCGCCTTATGGGCTGCCACAAAGTTCTTATCCAGCTTGACAACCTCAAAGCAGTCGCAGGCCTGCATCAACACATAGAACTGTGCCTCCGGCATAATCTCACCGAACTTACCGTATCTTTCGGAATTTGCTCTCGGCTTGTCATAATAAGGAAATTCCACCTGCTCCAAGGCTTCCGGATGCTCATTACCGATATACACCTGGTTTGGCCAATAGCTTACACAATCCTCATAGGAGCGCAGATGCTTAGGCAGCTCCTTCAAATACTCCGACTCCGGATTGACAATTCTTTCCGTAATCTGAGTGGTTCCGTTATGTATAACCATCTGTGGTGTGTGTACCAGTATGTAGCTGGCGCCTTTGATAATACTGTTCATTGTTCTCATACCCCTTTCGCTTTCATTTATTTTCTCATACAGGCAGGTAGCCTCCTGCCGCTTTTTACCTTGTCTACTAAATCAGAAAAGTATAGGGACCGATAGATTATATCTATTGTCGCTTCCATATATCTCTTTTCTCTATGCATAAAGAAAAAGAGGAAGCCCCGAGGTATGCATACCCCTTATCGCTCCCTCTCGATGAAATTATATTTAATTATAAATATTTGCAATACTCTTCACGTATATTGTTCATCTCTTTAGCAATATCGTCAACATCCAGTACCATTTCCATCATGCCGACCTGATCCTCGTAAACGTTCGGATCAAACTCGCCTTTTACTTCTTCTTCACATACGTGATATACCGTAAGTCCAAGCTGGACTCCTGTCAATGGGCCTGCGTATGTAGGATCTCCCGCTGTTACCGTTTCAGCAGCCAAACCTGCTGCCTCTCCTTCTGCTGCACCAAGAACTACTACTAAGTTCTCCGGTCCATACTGATCAGCGAAATCTTTTACACGCTTCTGGTTCTCCAGGTCCATTGCACCTGCGCTCGTTCAGACGAAGCACTCGGTTGAAGAAAATACGACTTCTCCACCGGCCGTTTCAACGCACTCTGCGATAGCCGGTCCCGGAACTCCATCACGGTCACCTATGATAATAACTTTTTTATCCTTTAAAATAGCCATCTCATAATCTCCTTTCTTCATTAGTATTTTTTATTTTCTTAAAAGCTTGCGCTTAAAAGCTGATTCAACAAGCGCAGCTGCGCCTGCCATGGCAGATTAGATATACTTCTTTACCATGTTCTCAATGTTTTCTTCCGTAGCATCATCCTTTACCACTTCTTCTACCTTAACGCCGTCCTTGTAAATCGCCATAACCGGAAGACCCAGAACCTTCTGACCGATTGCCAGTCTTCTTGCCTTGGTGGTATTCAAAGAGGTAAACTTCATCTTGTCGTGGTATCTCTCTGCCAAATCATGTACAAAAGGCATCAAAGCCTGGCATGGAACGCAGCCGTCACCGAAAAAGTCAACGAACACATAACCCTCTGCCTGTAATACTTCCGCCTCAAAATTGTCCTTATCCAGTTCTAACATTGCCATTGTAAAATCCTCCTTTTATTCATGCTCCATAAGATACTTTTCACACTGCATTGCCGCTATCGCACCGTCTGCCGCTGCGGTAACCACCTGTCTTAAAAACTTCACTCTGACATCTCCCGCTGCAAATACGCCCGGAATATTGGTCTTCATATCGTCATCCGTCGGAATATAGCCTCTGTCATCCAAGGTAAGAGGACCGTTCTTGAGAATATCCGTATTCGGAATGGTTCCGATAAAGCCGAACACACCGAACATGCCGTCTTCCTCGTCCGCATCGATACGCGTTACTTCGCCGGTCTTTACATTCTTAACAATCATATACTGCAGAATATCTTCGCCGCCGACTTCCTCTACAACCGTATCCCACATAAAATGCAGATTCTCAATCTTGAAGGCCTTTTCCTGAATGGACTTTGCAGCCCTCAACTCATCTCTTCTGTGAACCAGAGTTACCTTGCGGGCAAATTTGGATAAGTACATCGCCTCTTCCACCGCAGAATCGCCGCCGCCTACTACAAAGACTTCAAAGCCTTCAAAGAAGTTGGCGTCACAGGTTGCACAGTAAGACACTCCCTTACCTGCAAACTCTTTTTCACCGATACAACCGATTGGTCTTGAGTATGCACCCGGCGCCAAAATCACTGTTTTGGCAAGATACTCCTCCTTGGTTCCGATTAACTTCTTTACGCTGCCTTCCAGCTCCGCAGCCTTAATCGTGTCCTTTACTCTGTCACAGCCAAAATGCTCACACTGCTTTGTCATTCTGGCAACCAATGATGGGCCTGATTCTTCTTCAAGCGCTTGCCCCGGGTAGTTTTCGATCTCGTCCGTAATGGCTATCTGTCCGCCGTCCTGCCCCTTCTCAATAATCAAAGTTGAAAGTCTGGCTCTTCCGGAATACAGTCCCGCAGCAAGTCCGGCAGGACCGGCTCCGAGTATTACGACATCATAAACCTTACTCATGGCTCCCCTCCTTATGTTCTTTTTTATGTTTTATATATATCTCCGCTTACACGAAGTATGTATCTGTACTCTATCTGGTAAAACTTCCTGCCTCCAGAAAATCTTATCAGATAAAATGAGCTGCCAAAAAGATGACAGCTCGTATTAAGGGTATTAAACCCGTTATTTTTGGCGAGGACGTGTGGGAATCGAACCCACCCAGGACGAACACTCGCCCAACACAGGTTTTGAAGACCAGGAGGCACACCAGTTACCTATCCATCCCCATTCAACGCTATACAAATCTAACATATACAGGCTAAAAAGTCAATGAAATTCAGGCTTTTTAGCCTAGTATCTGTCATACAAGCTGCAATATGTTGTTATTTAAAACAGCGAAGACCTTCCTAGAAAATCGTCTGATCTTCCACTTCCGTACTCAAGGCCACCAAAGCCTTTTCTACAATCTTACGACGCAGAGCCTTCTCTTCGTCTGCCGGTAATGCCGGATTGCCGAACGGATGCGGAATCGCAATCGCCGGAACAATTCTGTTGGCGCCAACCGTCATGGAAATCGGGGTAACCGTACAAACGTGTACCACCGGAATACCTGCTCTCTCTACTTCTTTTACCATTGTTGCACCGCAACGTGTACAGGTACCTCATGTACTGGTTAAGATAACTGCGTCTACACCGTCTGCCAGCAATTTCTTGGAAAATTCCGCCGCAAATGCCTTGGATGAAGCAACCGCCGTACCGTTTCCGGTCGTGGTATAGAACAGGTGATGCAGAGAGCCGATTTTGCCCTCTCTCTCCATATCTCTCAAAACATCCACCGGAATAACTCTGTCGGAGTCATCATTTGCATACACAGGGTCGTAACCGCCGTGAGCCGTTTCATAGCTTGTATCTGTCAAATCATCTACGCCCGTAATATCATACTCGCCGTAACGGGTTGCATTGGAAGACTCGATACGATCAGGATTGCCCTTCGGAACGATACCGCCGGAAGTCACGATGGCGATTTTCGCCTTGCTGATATCCTTTACCGCCGGATTCGGAGCCACTCTGTCAAAGTCAGGCATCGGATACTCGGTCACATACTCTTTTCCTGCCAGCTTCTTTAAGAGCATATTCACCGCACGTCTTGCACCTCTTTCCTTCTCAAAGAAGTTTACACGAGTGCCGTTCGGAATATAACCCTCCTCACAGGATGCGCCAATGGTTTCTTTTCTGGCGAGCTTCAGTGCCAGAGGCGCCATAGCTTCAATCGCCTTACCCATACCTGCTGCATTATTCTTCGTGGAAACAATATAAATCTTATCTTTAAACATATCCGCGCCCGGGTTCTCCACATACATACCGGTCAGCGCAGGAATGCCCAATTCCTCTTTTACCAGGCTGGCAATCGTACCGCAAGCCACACCGTAACGTCCTGCGTTAAATGCAGGTCCCGCCACGAACACATCCGCATTCTGCTCCTTTACGATACGCAGAATCTCTTCTTTTGCCTTTTCCAGATTCTCGTTGAAATAGGAGTCACCGCAAATAATGGTTGCCACAATCTCCGCATCCTCGCCGAAAGCCTTGTTCAAGCCGAGTCCCGGACCAACAACCTCGCCTACTCTTACTTCTACCGGATAATCCGCTTTTTCTTCACCGCCGATTTGAGCGAAGAACTGATTGATATAATGTACTACTCTTAATTTTGCCATTTCTTCACCCTCCTATCTTGCGCTTAATCTGCCGAAGCCCGTTTCGTTGGTAGCTCCTGTAATAACCTGCAGCTCCACTTCCAAAGAACCGTCCTCTTTAAGAGTTGTATCGCTTGCACCGGCTATCTTTGTGATATAATCCAAAGTTCCGATTACCTTATCCAGTTTAGGCAAGGTTACAAGCTGATTTGCATTTCCACCGGTTACCACTGCATTCGCAGCCGCATCCGCATCCGCAAGAGACTGGGATTTTCCATCTCTTCCGGCATACTCATCTGTGATGATAACAGTCTTTACTCCCTGCGCCTCAATCTTCTTACAGTTCATGATCAAGTCCGTATCAGGGTTTCCGAAGCCCTCCTGTGAAATGATGACACCGTCAAGGTCCAACATTCTGCACAATCTCGCCGTCATATTGGAAGATCTTTCCTTATCCGCCAAATATACGTTCTCATTGGTAATAATCTGTCCTACAAAGTTGATGGTCTTGCCATGCTCTGCAAACAACTCGTGTACCACCGGATTGTTCTGATGCACATAAGTCGGGTTCTTATCGCAGGCAGAAACGCAGTTTCCGGAAATAATCGCTCCGTCCATAATCTCCGTTGGGCAAAGGAGTGTAGGAAGGATTTGCTTTGCATCCACACCGTACACGTAGGTATCATGCAAAAGTCCCTGGCTCTGCAACATCTGTACATAAGCCACTCTCGGTAAATTCGGATATTTCTCAATACCCTCCTTGAAGTTTTCGCTCTCAAACACCTCTACTTCATCCGGTGTCAAATGACGCGCCAACTCACCTAAGTAATTCGCCACTCTGAAGCCGGCGAATCTGACAGCTTTCTCGTAATCATGCGGTCTGATGTTCTCAATCGGCTCACACACCATAACCAGGTTCAAAGTCTTTGAAAACGGTGTGTACTCCGCTCCAAGACCGGTCATATCGATGACACCCTCCTGGAAACCTACAATCTTACCTGCCGTCACCACTGCCATGCCTTTTAAAGCATAGGTCTTTCCTGAACCAACCGTGTCTACCTTGGAAATTACGCCCGGAAAAATTCCGCCGCCTCCTTCTACCTTCACTCTTGGCTCAATAACGTCTTTTACCGGCGTGATTCTTACGGACTCACCCGGCTTTGCAATGTCGAAACTGACTGCTTTAAGCTTCTCATCTTCCAGTACAACAGTGCTTAGCTCATCTGTCGATACATACAAGATGCCGTTTTCGACCTTGGACTCCTGTGCAAACTGAATGTCATGAATAAAAATCTTACCTAATTCCAGTTTCACTTCCGTCTACCCCCTTGTTTATTTATTTTATACAGAACAAATAGGATGTCCTGTTATAAGCAAATTTTCCGCTCCTATAATCGGTTCGCCGAAATCAGAGCGCTCTCCAACAGCGTCATATCTATTATTTGGAAATCACTTAGTACGTCATCCTTTAAGCCGTCGGTGCGGTCTACAAATTTTTTGCAGCTTTCCAAGGCTTTTTCTATCAGCTTGATGCTTTGCATATCCAAACTCTCCTGGCTTGTGGATACCAGAATGGACTTATAGGGTGTTTCTCCCGGCTTTACACTTCCCGATAAGGGATGGGACAAAAGTTTGTAGCCGTCAAATATCAAATCTCTTGCTTTTAACAAAACGCCCTCATAAGTAAGTTCAAAATAACAAATATCCTCTATACCGGACAATTCCCTTTTGACCAAAGGGTTATTGGTCAGTATTTTAAAATGTTTCTTAGCCATACAGCCTCCCAAATCAATAAAAGGACGAAAAACTCCCCCTGCATATCCTGCAGCAACGGTTCTTCGTCCTTCTGTCTACTTAGCTAAATATACATTAACACAACGCAAGCTAAACTTATCCAGAAACAGGTCCTTTCTTAAGTCCTTTTGCCTGAAAGATTCACCCTCCTTGCCGGGACGGCTTGCCTCTTCGGCGGCTTTTTAAAAGCTCTCTCTTTAAGAATATCAGCCCTACTATTATTGATTTTACTTCTTTACTTTTTACTTGTTTTTCCTTGCATAATATTCATCATGCAGCTTCTTAATCAATGCACTCAGTGCGAATAAAGAAATAATGTTCGGTATTACCATCAATGAGTTGAACATGTCCGCCATGTTCCATACCAGGTCAACTTCTGCAAGTGAACCCAGGAATACGCACACCGCCACGATAACGGAGTAAACCGGAATCGCACTCGGTCCGAACAAATAATTGATATTTGCCTTGCCGAAGAAATACCAGCCTACAATCGTAGAGAATGCGAAGAAGAACATACATACAGCGATGAAGATGTTTCCGAAAGCTCCGAATACGGAGTTGTAGGCAAACTGGCTCAACGCCGCTCCCGTAAGTCCGTTGTCAACGATTGTCGCTCTTGGTGTGGTTGTCAAGATAACAAACGCCGTCAGGTTAAGCACAACAAAGGTATCAATAAATACACCTGCCATTGCCACAAAACCCTGCTCTGCCGGATGGTCTACTTTCGCACAGGCATGTGCATGAGGTGTGGAACCCATACCCGCCTCGTTGGAGAATAAACCTCTGGCAACACCCTTTGTAACCGCCAGCTTAATGGTTGCACCCAAGGCACCGCCCGCCATAGCCGCCGGATTGAATGCACCTACAAAAATATTTGTAAGTACGGAAGGCAATTCACCTGCCTTAATCACAACGATAATCAGCGAACCGATAATATAAAGCGCTGCCATCAACGGGACGATCAACTCCGTTACCTGTACAATACGCTTTGTACCGCCAAGGAAGACAAAGAGAGAGATTGCCGCCACAACAATACCCATCACATACGTTGGTACGCCGAATGCGGTATAAAATGCGGAAGCGATGGAGTTAGACTGCACTGCATTGCCCATGAAACCGAGTGCAAGGATAATGAATACAGCGAACAACGCTGCCAGCGTCTTTCCGAAGCTGCCTGTGAAAGCTGCCTTGATGTAGTACACCGGACCGCCCGTCACTTCTCCGTCTTTACCTACAACCTTAAACTTCTGAGCCAAAGCCGCCTCGGCAAATATAGTAGCCATACCAAGACAAGCCGCAACCCACATCCAGAAGATAGCTCCCGGACCGCCTACGGCAATCGCCGTAGCCGCACCCGCAATATTACCCGTACCAACCTGCGCTGCTACGGCTGTT
>JBGZHY010000065.1:0-3505 GCA_041848045.1 Lachnospiraceae bacterium | reverse complement strand
TCATTGTAGCTTCCCACATAATTGAAGGTGAACGTTGCGGTATCGTCTATGGCTTTTACACCGTTGATATAGCCATAGCGTCCTTTCCATGAGCCCGTTCCCTCGTCCACATGGACACCGCCGTAAAGATTGGATTCCCCATCCACAATAAGGGCGCCTATCATTCCTACCAGATAGGAGGATTCCTGTGAACGATAGGATATACATTTCACATTGGAAGCATCCACTTCCGAATCCACCAAAGCAAAGGCCTTATCCGGATATTCGGCAGACACCTTAGCCAAAGCTTCTCCTGATTCCCAGCCTCCGCCGATAATCAGGTCATACCCTTCTTCCGCAAAAGCACGAATATTCTCCTCATACTCTGCCGTATCCACACACTCCACATTGGTCACTTCCAACCCATGCTTTTTGCCCACATCTTCCAGTCCTGAAACCATCTGGGTCAAAAACGGATTCGTTCCCACCTTGTTGGAAACCAAAGCCACCTTTTTGACAGCCTCCCCCTTCGGCGCTTCCGACGTTTCCGCCTTCGCACCGCAGGCCGTCAAGGACAGCGCCAGCGCTCCCATCGCCAATAATGCCAAAATCCTCTTTTTCATTCACTTTCCTCCTAATATAATATTGAGCAACAATGCCTGCATAGGTATCATCGCACTAAATATTGCCAAAAATAAAATCATTTGGGATAAATAAGCTCTATATTGTGATTCTTAAGATAGCTGATCCAGTCTTGATGCGGCAGAGTATCCGTTATCACCGCGTCCACTTCATGAAAATCAGCCACCAGAAACCGGATGTGATCTCTGAACTTGGTATGGTCTATCAGCAGTACCTTTTTCATACTCCTGCTCAGCATTACCTGACTGATTGCACATTGCTCCGGAACATTATGCATAATACCGGACTTCATGCCTGCCGTCGGGCAGCTTAAAAACAGCAGCTCCGCATAATACTTTTTCAGGGAACTTTCCGCGTCAAAGCCCACAAAGGAAGCGGAGCTTTCTCTATAATATCCTCCTATACCGATGAGCTTGGTTTTTTGCGGATTTTTTTCAAACAGATTCATGATATTGAGAGAATTGGTAATCAGTGTAAGATCCAAATCTCTTTTGACGATCTCTCTTGCCAAGGTAAAGCAGGTGGTACTGTCGTCCAGCATCAGCGTCATATTGCTGTGGACATATCGTTCAAGAGCCAAATTGGCCATGATGATCTTTTCCCGTACCAAAAAATCCTTTCTTTTGGATACCGGAATCTGCTCCTTAAACAACTCTGTGTATGCTCCGCCATGTACCCTGTGCAAACTGCCTGCCCGCTCCATATCTTTCAGCTCACGCCTGACGGTTTCCTCGCTGCAGCCGATTTCCGCCGCAATTTCTTTTACCGTAATCGTGCCCTTCAAAGCCAAACGAGCTTCAATCAGCCTCTGTCTGTCCTTTTTTAACATCCCGATCTCCTTAGCCCAATAAAAGTGATTGCTATTGAAATAATGCCTGCTTTTTCCTTTAAAAGTTTATCCGAAAAACCCTCATGTGTCAACAATTCTCAACATTTTTGCGCCATATTTTTTGTTTTTTTGTGGATTTTTGCATTGTTTCGTTGTTTTTTTGTTTACTTTTTCAGGCAAAGACTATATAATCTTAGCCAAGATTACAGATACAAAACAGGGCGGTGCCCGCCTCGGTACCGCATACTTATACGGGGAGGATAGGAAATGGATATACGGTTCAGAAATGATTACGATATGCCCTTTATGATGAGGTTTGAAAATGTGGCTTGGTACGAAGACGGCAAGGTGCGCATATTGGACAGGCGCATATACCCTATAGAAATAAAATATGTGGAATGCGAACACTATATGCAGGTGGCGGAGTGTATACGTGATATGGTTACCCAAAGCGAAGGACCCTATACCGCCTGCCTGATGGGTATGGCTCTGGCGGTATACCAAGTCAAGGATAAAAGCAAGGCGGAAATCCTGCATTTTGTCACAAAAGCCGCCTATGATTTATCTCACGCAAGACCTACCACTTCCGCAGAAATGGTTCGACTGTGCGCCGGCTCTTTGGAAACCATAAAAGAAGCACTGGAATCAGGGCTGTACGGCCGGGATCTCGTGGAGAGCGCCTTTTATTTTGCTTTCCGCTACATCAATCAAAATTATGCTAAGTACGATAAAGTGGCTGCCCATCTTATCGAAAAATTTCCCGCAAACGCAACGGTGATGACCATGTGCTTTGCCGGAACCGTTATCGGCACTATGCTAAGGGCCTGCAAACAACTGCACAAACACATCAAGCTGATTTGCTGCGAAACAAGACCTTATTATCAGGGCGCAAGGCTGACGGCAAGCTGCTGCCGGGACATGGGATTTGACACCACCGTTATCTGCGACAATATGCCGGCATATACCATCAAACATAAGCATGTGGATGTTTTCACTTCTGCTGCCGACGTCATCACCTGTGACGGACATATCGTCAATAAGGTCGGTACTTTCCAGGTGGCCTTATGCGCAAACTATTATAACATCCCTTACTATGCCACCGGCACACCGGATTCTTCGCACAAAGATATATCCGGCGTTGTCATAGAAGAAAGAGATCCGGAGCAGGTCACCCATTCTCTCGGACAAAAAATAGTTATGGACGGCGTGAAGGGATATTATCCTGCCTTCGATATTACGCCGCCGGAATTGGTAAAAGGCATCGTTACCGATAAAGGGATATATCCGCCGTCTGCTTTGTATGATTATTTCCGTAAGGCGTAAGTGAAGCCTCCTATGTGTTTCTTGTCGCTGCCAAAGCTTCAGACAGTTCACATAGGAGGCTCTATTTTTATGGTGACGGCGATGAGATTCTTAAGCATCAGGTTAAGATTGTTTCGAAGCCTTTATTTTTTTACAATTTCCAGTTAGCTGCCCGCTCTCTTGCCCTGATGAATGCAGAATAAATACCTTCCCTGTCTATCAAATCGTTATGTTTCCCCTCCTGCACCAATTTGCCGTCATCAATCACTAAGATTTGGTCAGCTTTTCGCACGGTTGAAAGTCTGTGAGCTATAGAAATTACCGTATGGCCTTTGGATAATTCTTCTATAGCTGCCAAAATCTCGCATTCATTTTCAGGGTCAACAGAGCTGGTCGCTTCATCCAAAAGAATAATCGGTGCATTTTTAAGCAAGGCTCTTGCAATGGAAACCCGCTGCTTTTCTCCGCCGGAAAGAGAGCTTCCACCCTCGCCAACCATTGTGTTATAGCCATCGGGGAGTTTCATAATAAAATCATGGCAGCGAGCCTTTTTGGCAGCTTCCACTACTTCCTCGCGGCTTGCCTGAGGATTTGCAAAGCGGATGTTGTTCTCTATGGTATCCCGAAAAAGATATACGTCCTGGAAAACAAGCGAAAGATTTTTAAGCAGCTTTTCAACCTTATATTCTCGTACATCCTTATTTCCCAATTTTATTTCGCCACTGTCAACATCGTAAAAACGAGATATCAAAT
>JBGZHY010000064.1:0-6642 GCA_041848045.1 Lachnospiraceae bacterium | reverse complement strand
CTTGCATACTCGTAATTCTGGGTATAAAACTCTGCCCCGACGCCTGCCCCGATGCTTAAGGTCATACTCATATCGTTGCCGATGTTGACCCCCTTTACCTCCTCCAGAATTTCAAACTTGTCGTTCTCCATATGGATGAGATTGGAATTTTGTACAAAAAAGACATATCTGTCCTTCTCCAGTTTTTTCACAATGGCATCATGGCGCAGAAAATACTGGTTGATTTTCCGGTCAATCAGCGCCTCTAAGAGAGAACGCCGCACCTCCTCGATGTTCTCCATAACTTCGTCATAGTTGTCCAAATATACGATGCCGACCACCGCCTTATTTTTATGCAGCTCCGTCTGCATGGCGACATAATCCGTTTTATCATACAGATAGGCAAGCAAAACCTTCGTATTTTCCAGTTTACTCTCCTTGATACAGATGCCGTAACGCTTTTCTCCCAGACCATAATAGTCCTTTCCGTAGCCCGCCAGCAAATCCTTGATAACCAAATCCGGAAAGATGGCGGTAATGGACTTCACACTCTTTGGTACCTCCCGCAAATGCTCTCCTGCCGCCTGATTCTTCCACAGAATCTGCCCGCTTTCCGCAATTATCATATAAGGAATCTCTATATCCTTCAGCAGGCTCATCATGGAATCATTGCTTTCCATGGCAAATTTGATCATGCTTCCGAGTATCTCCTTATGGGAACGAACATATATGAATACCAGCAGCAAAATAGAAAGCAGGGTGAATATGGCAACAATGGCGCCGCTTTTTTTGTCGATAAGGGAAACCGCTCCCGTCATCAGAACAAGCAAAACGGAAATAAAGACGGGCCATCGAAGATAACTTTTCAGAAATTCTTCCGCCCTCGTCTTATTATTCATATATCCCACAGTGCTCCTTTCCGTGTTTCTCTTTTCGTATGTTCCCTATCATATCATAATTATTCCCGCTAGTCCACTTTGCAAAAACGAGCCTTTAATGTTATGATAGAACAAAAATGCGTAATCAGGAGGGTGTATGAATATTATTCAAGTAAAAGACTATGCAGAACTGAGTAAAACCTGTGCAGATATGATTGCCGCACAGCTGCAAAAAAAGGGGGACAGCGTATTGGGGCTTGCCACCGGTTCCACTCCCGTGGGCAGCTATGAAGAACTGGTCAGACTTCATGGGGAGGGGCTTGATTTTTCTCGGGTTAAGACCGTCAATCTGGATGAATACAAGGGTTTGGACAGGGACAATCCTCAAAGCTATTACTACTTTATGAACCGGCATCTGTTCAGCCATATCAACATCGACAAAAACAATACCCATATCCCGGACGGCAGTAAGGAAGATGCCCTTGCCGAATGTCTGCACTACGAGGAAATCATTGCGGATTTGGGCGGTATAGACTTACAGCTTCTGGGTTTGGGTCATAACGGACATATCGGTTTTAATGAGCCGGATACGGAATTTTCCAAAATCACCCACAGCGTGGAACTGACGCCGAGCACCATCGCCGCCAACGCCAGATTTTTCGACAGCCTGGAGGAAGTGCCGAAAAGCGCTTATACCATGGGCATCGGCAGTATTTTCAAAGCAAAAAAAATCATTGTGATTGTCAGCGGCAAGGATAAGGCACAAATCGTAAAGCAAGCCTTTACCGGCAGCATCACACCGCAGGTTCCCGCTTCCATTTTGCAGCTGCATCCGGATACCACGGTGATTGTGGACGCGGAAGCGGGCAGTCTTTTATAACATAAAAAATGCAGAACACGGGGGTAGAGGTTCTGCATTTTTTTGTATTTTTATACTTTTTCGTTTTTCAAGGCTTTAACCAAAGCCACACAGGTAAAAATCATAATGAAAATAAACGGAAAGGCCGCCGCAATGGAAATCACCTGCAAAGGTTTTAAACCGCCGGCTATCAACAGCCCCACCGCCAGTACGGACTGCACAACACCCCAAAGAACCTTCTTGCCGTTCGGCGGATTCAACATTCCGTCGGAAGTCAGCATTGCTAAGACGAAGGTTCCGGAATTGGCAGAAGTAATGAAAAAGGTACACAAAAGCACCAAAGACACAATGGAGCTGAGCATGCCGAAAGGATACTCGTTCATGACCACGAATAAACCGACCTCCGGATTTGCCGCCACCTCCTTCAGGGCTTCTATACCCAAAATACCTTTTACACCCAAATCAATGCCCAATGTGCCGAAAATCGCAAACCAGACAAGAGATCCCAGGGTCGGCGCCAGTACCACACCGGCAATAAATTCTCTGATGGTTCGCCCCTTTGAGATTCTGGCAATAAAAATGCCCACAAAAGGCGCCCATGCCAACCACCATGCCCAGTAAAATACCCGCCAGCCCTGCACCCAGCTCTTGTCCCCGTAAGGGCTGATGCCTAAACTGTCCTGCATAAAGTTTCCGAGATAGTTGCCTAAGCCGTTGACAAAATTATTGATCATATCCACCTGTGAACCGATGAGTACCGCAAAAATCATCAGGCCGAAGGCAATGTATAAATTGGCGTCGGAAATCAACTTAATGCCCTTTTCAATACCCGATACGGCTGACCAGATATAAACAAAGGAAATGACCACGATAATCACAATTTGTATCACCAGATTTTTCGGAATACCGAACAAATACTGCAGACCGCTGTTGATCTGCAAAACGCCAAGACCCAGGGAAGTCACCACTCCCGCAACCGTGGCAAATACCGCCAGAATATCCACCAGCTTTCCCAGGCGACCTTCCACGCCCTTCTTCCCGATTAAGGGTTCCAGAACGGTACTGATGAGCCCCGGCTTATGCAGCCTGAACTGAAAATATGCCAAAGCCAGTCCGATAATCGCATAGTTGGCCCATGGATGAATACCCCAGTGTACAAAGCTTGCCTGCATGGCAAAGTCCGCCGCTGCCGGCGTCATTCCCTCCACACCGTTGGGATGCAAATAATGCGAAATCGGCTCGGAAATGCCCCAGAATACCAGTCCCACACCCATACCGGCGCCGAAGAGCATGGCAAACCATGATAAGGTGCTGTGCTCCGGTCTGGAATCATCCTCTCCCAAGCGAATATTTCCCCACTTGCTTAGGGCAATTCCCACGATAAACACCACAAAAAACAGCATGGCAAGCAGGTACAGCCAGCCGAAGTTCACTGTCAGGAAACGAAAAACCGCATCCGAAACCAAGGAAAAACTTTGGTTAAGCGCCACCGCCCATACAGCGATACCGCCCGTCAATATCAAAGAAATCTGAAACACTCTGTTATCTGTTTTCTTCTCACCCATTTTTATCTCCCTATCCGGAGGGAAGGGCAAAGCCTGCCCTCCGCCATATCCTATACTTTAAAGATTGTCTGCTCCTGAATGTCCGTCGCCAGGCTTTCCAGCGCCTTCTTCGTTCTGGTATAGCGCAGCTTCCACTGCTCCTCCTTTGATGTGGCAGGATCGCCCAAAGGATACGGAATGGAAATGGTCGGAACAATACGGTTGGCACCCACGGTTCTTGCCACCGGAATCAAATTGCACATCTGTACCACCGGAATGCCGGTTCTCTCAATTTCTTTTACCATTGTTGCACCGCAACGTGTACAGGTGCCTCATGTAGATACCATGATGACGGCGTCTACCTTATCTTCCTGCAATAACGGGATAATCTCCAGCGCCATTCTCTTGGCCTCCGCCTGGGTTGTGCCGGTTCCCACCGTAGAATAGAAGAAAGGATGCAGGCTGCCGAATACGCCTTCTTCCTGTAAAACCTTCAAAGCGTCCACCGGCGTGATCACGTTCGGATCCGCATCCGCCGCCGCCGGATCAAAGCCCGCATGAATGGTCTTGTACTCGCCGCCCTTTAACTGCTTGTCACCGGAAATATCATATCTGCCCCAGCGTGTGGCGGAAGCGGACTGAATACGATCCGGGTTATCCACCGGCACGATGCCGCCTGTATTTAAAAGAGCTATCTTGGCAGAACGCAAATCCTTCAAGGCCGGAGCGATTTCCACCCTGTCCATCTTCGGAATCGGCAGCTCTGTTTCAAATTCCTCTCCCCGCAGTTTCTTTAACAGCATATCAATCATACGCTCGGAAGCCGGACGCATGTCCGCTCTCCAAACCTGCTTACGAATGCCTCTTGCAAAATACTTATCTTCCTCCGCACTTCCTACAGGCTGTCCATCCAGAAGCTTATTGGCAACGTTGACCATCGCCTTGATATCCTCACGCATTTTAGCCGCGATATTGCCGCCTTTTAAGATGTACATATCCTTCTTAAACATTTCCACGCCGGGATTTTCCACATTCATGGACGTAAGCACCGGAATATGCAGCGCCTCCTTTACCGCCTTACATATGGTTCCGCAGGCTACGCCGTAACGTCCTGCCTGAAATGCGGGACCTGCCAGGAAGATATCGACCTCCTTACCCTTTAGCATATCCAAAATTGCAGCTACGGCCTCCTCCGTATGACTGCCCATAAAATTGTCGCCGCAGATGATGGTGTGACTGATTTCGGCATGCAGCGTTTTGGAAAATTCCAGCGCCGGTCCCACCAGGCCCTCGTGTATTTGCGGCTTGGCATCCGCCATTTCCTCGCCGCCGATTTGACCGAAAAACTGATTGATGTATAATACTGCTTTCTTCATTCCGCACCTCCTCTAAAATTCCTTCATCGTCTTTGGTGACCAGCCACAAACCTGGTCGCCGCAGAACATTGCATTATTCTCCATAATGACGGAGCCGTCTGCCCTTACGGAAGGTCCTAATATTTCGTCATCCGCCCAACCGCCGGATAAACCGTCACGCTTTAAGGCATCCAATTCTCCCAGTACCGTTTCCATCGGTGCAAGCTCTATCATTTCGGAAACATTACCGCAGGATACAATGGCATCGCATTTCTCATCCAAAGTCACCAGAGGCTGGGACTGTCCATCTCTTCCCGTACATTCATTGGTTACACCGACGGTCTTAACACCGGCGTCTTCCAAAGCAACAATGCAGGCAATAAAGTCGGCGTCCGGATTACCGTATCCTTCTTCCGCCACCACGGCGCCGTCCGCCCCCAAGGTCTTGGCAATCTGTGCCACAAACAGGGCGGAGCGCTCTTTCTGCTCCAAAGCCACATTCAAATTGGACATAATAATGCCCAGGAAGTTTAGAGTCTTTCCGTGCTCCCTGTACAAAGCTTTGATGTTCGGGCAGTTTTGGAAATCGTAGGTTGACCATTTGGAGGATACCGGCATAAAGCTTCCGGATACGATGGCTCCGTCCAAAACCTCATTCGGATGCATCAAGGTCGGCACGAAGCGGTTCATATCCCAGCCGTACAGTAGGTCATTGTAACCCAACTCTTCCATCTGGGACTGCGCCTGCATCACATAAACCACGGAAGGCAGCTTCTCCGTGCTCTCCCCTCTCTTGATGATGGCCTCCAGCTCAAATACTTCCTTATCCTGCGCTTCCAGATTCTTCACACAGGAGGCAATGTACTCCGCCAGCTTATGTCCCGCCCTGCGCAGGGCATCATTTTTCTTCTGCTGTTCTCTTTGCTCAAACTCCTCGTTGGTATCCGCCACCAGAACGATATTGTTCAGATTTCCGAAGTAGGTGTATTTTTGTCCCTCTCCGCTCATGTCAATCAGGCCGTCCTGGAAACCGCCCCAGTGTCTGCCCACCACCAAAACGCTGCAGTTTTTCAGGGCATGCAAGGTTCCTTCTCCCGCCTTGGAAAGCTCACCGGTATAGCCCGGAAACAGCGTCCTGCCGTCTAATCTTACCCTCGGTTCAATCGCCTCTTTCACCGGACAGAGTCTGATTTTGTCACCCGGCTTTGCAATATAAAGCTCCGCCTCCGTAATCCTTTCATCCTCCCGTATATACGCCAGTGCAGCCTGCTTATCTATCGTCAATACGCCGTCACCAAAGGATAGTGTATCGCCAAACACAATGTCCTTCACATAAAAATTGCCTATTTCCAACCTCAATGTATGTACCTCCCTATTCCTTTATTTGTTGCATAAATTTTAACAAGCGCGCTTATTCAAAACTTTGTCTTGATTATATCAATAAGCGCGCTTATTGTCAATGCGTATATCTATAATTACAGATAGAAAAAAGCAATACGCCCGGCAGAAAAGAATATCTTCGTGATTTTCTCCGAATTTTACATTGTTTCTTGCTAAATTTAGGCAAATACTATATACTTGTAACTTGAGTTTTCGAGAAAAGGGGAGAAAAAGCAATGTCGCAGATGTCAAAGGAAGAATTGAAAACACAGAATATGCTGCGTTTTATCGAGGCAACCGGAGCCTTGATTGACAGGGAGGGTATTGATAAAATATCCGTGCGTAAAATTGCGGAGCAGGCAGGCTTTCACAATTCCACCATCTATCTATACTTTACGGACTTAGAGCAGCTCATCCTCCTGTCCTCCGTTAAATACTTTGATGAATACAGCAAGGCTCTTGCCATTTACAGCGCCAAGAATATTTCTACCGTGGATACCTTCTTTGATATCTGGGAGGCCTTCGGCAGAACCGTCTTTAACCGCCCGAAGATTTTTTATAATTTTTTCTTCGGGAAATACAGCAATAATTTAACGCCTATTTTCAAGCAGTATTATGAATTGTACAGCACGGAGAAAAACAAGTAT
>JBGZHY010000063.1:0-2905 GCA_041848045.1 Lachnospiraceae bacterium | reverse complement strand
TGAGCAACTGGAAAACAAGCCGCAAGGAGCTGGGCAGCAGCTATAGCGTGGTAACGGAGAATGCCGAGATCAGCAAGGATGATGAGGGCTATGCGGTGGTACTGTATCTTGCGGGAGATTTGCGCAGTGCAAGGGTGCGGGTTGCCTATGACAGAGAACTGACGCAAATCAGCTCCCTGTCCTTTAATCCGGAGTACACGGTAAGGGAGAAGCTTGCCAAAGCGGGATTAAATACCCTGATCGGTATGGGAACGGTATTTATAGTGCTGATTTTCATTATCTGCATCATTGCCTTGTTCAAATATGTACGGATTTTTGAAGAAAAACTGACAAAATCCCCAAAAAAAGAGGCACCGCCTGCCGTAGATTCAGCCTTACCTGCCGCCGCAGAGGCAAATGCTTTGCAGGAGGAGGAGCTGCTTGCAGTGATCACGGCTGCCATTGCCGCTTATGAGGCGGATAAACAAAAAGAGAGTCAAGGACAGGAAGACGGGGGACTGATTGTCAGAAGTCTGCGCAGACCCGACAGGAAAAGAAGGAATTTTTAGGAGGAGAGCACAATGAAACAATATACGGTTACGGTAAACGGAAATACCTATCAGGTACAGGTAGAGGAGGGCGGCAGCGTGCAGTCCGTGGCTCCTGCGGCAGGCAGTACGGTAAAAGTGCCGACAGCGGCACCGCAGATAAAGCAAAACCCTGCACCGACACAGAACGAAGCTGCCGGCAGCGTTAAGGTGGAGGCTCCTATGGCAGGGAAGATATTGGAGGTCAAGACCGCGGCGGGAGCTGTCGTAAAAAGAGGAGAGGTTTTGGTGATTCTGGAAGCCATGAAAATGGAGAATGAAATTGTTGCGCCTCAGGACGGCGTAGTGTCAAGCGTGCATGTGGCGTCCGGTGAAACGGTGGAAATCGCAAAGGTATTGGTAACGCTTGCTTAATGCCGATGCTTCATCGAAAAAACCATAGAAAGGATAAAGCATGAGTTATATTATTACAACCTTGGACAATCTCATTCATCAGACGGCATTTTTCAACATCAGTTTCGGCAATCTGTTGATGATCGGCATTGCCTGCATATTCTTGTATCTGGCAATCAAAAAGGGCTTTGAGCCTCTGCTTTTGATACCGATTTCCTTTGGTATGCTGTTGGTAAACATTTATCCGGAGATTATGATTTCACCGGAAAAAAGCAGCAACGGTGTGGGCGGTTTATTGTATTATTTCTTTTTGCTGGACGAATGGAGCATTTTCCCTTCTCTGATTTTTATGGGAGTGGGAGCCCAGACGGATTTCGGACCGCTGATTGCCAACCCGAAAAGCTTTTTGCTGGGAGCGGCGGCGCAGTTCGGTATTTATGTGGCGTATTTTCTGGCCATTTTCCTGGGCTTCGGGGATAAGGCGGCGGCAGCCATTTCCATCATCGGCGGAGCGGACGGTCCTACCTCTATTTTCCTGGCGGGAAAGTTGGGGCAGTCCGAATTTATGGGACCTATTGCGGTGGCGGCTTATTCCTATATGGCGCTGGTGCCGATTATCCAGCCTCCGATTATGAAGATGTTTACCACGGAGGAGGAGCGCAAGATTAAAATGGAGCAGCTGCGTCCTGTATCCAAGCTGGAAAAGATTTTGTTCCCGATTGTGGTTACCATCGTAGTTTGTTTGATTCTGCCTTCCACGGCTCCCCTTGTCGGTATGCTGATGCTCGGCAATCTCTTTAAGGAGAGCGGAGTGGTAAAGCAGCTGACGGAAACCTCCGCCAATGCCTTGATGTATATCGTGGTGATTTTGCTGGGCGTATCCGTGGGGGCAACGACTTCCGCCGAAGTTTTCCTGAAGGTAACAACCTTAAAAATTGTATTTTTGGGATTGGCGGCATTTATTTTCGGCACCTTTGCGGGGGTTGTTTTCGGAAAGCTGATGTGTAAATTAAGCGGCGGAAAAGTCAATCCTTTAATCGGCTCTGCCGGCGTATCGGCGGTACCGATGGCAGCCAGAGTTTCCCAAAAGGTGGGAGCCCAGGCAGATCCTACAAACTTTTTGTTGATGCATGCAATGGGGCCGAATGTTGCCGGCGTTATCGGAACCGCAGTGGCGGCAGGTGCATTTATGGCAATATTCGGAGTAAAATAAAGGAGATAGACCATGGGAAAAGTACAAATTGTGGAAACAGTCTTAAGAGATGCGCATCAGTCTTTGATTGCAACCCGTATGAGCACGGAGGAGATGCTGCCGATTGTGGATAAGATGGACCGGGTCGGATACAGAGCCGTGGAATGTTGGGGCGGTGCAACCTTTGATGCCTGTCTGCGTTTCTTAAAGGAGGATCCGTGGATAAGGCTGCGGAAGCTGAAAGAGGGTTTTAAGCATACGAAGCTGCAGATGCTGTTCAGAGGGCAGAATATTTTGGGATACAATCACTATGCGGATGATGTGGTGGAGTATTTCGTGGAAAAATCCGTGGCAAACGGCATTGATATTATCCGTATTTTTGACTGCCTGAATGATATACGCAACCTGGAAACGGCGGTAAGAGCGTGCAAAAAAGAGGGAGCGGAGGCGCAGATTGCCCTGTGCTACACTCTGGGGGACGCCTATACGCCGGAATATTGGCGGAATATGGCAAAGAAAATTGAGGCGATGGGGGCGGATTCTCTTTGTATCAAGGATATGGCGGGGCTTTTGACGCCTTTTGCCGCAAGAGAACTGGTGACAAGTCTGAAGGAAAGCGTACATTTGCCGATTGATGTTCACACCCACTATACCTCCGGCGTGGGTGCCATGAGTTATTTGAAGGCGGTGGAAGCCGGTGCGGACATCATTGACACAGCTATATCATCCTTTGCCTTGGGCACAAGTCAGCCGGCGACGGAGGTTATGGTGGAAACCCTGCGGGGAACGGAGT
>JBGZHY010000062.1:0-5855 GCA_041848045.1 Lachnospiraceae bacterium | reverse complement strand
GTCCCACAATACTCATATCTCCCCAAATGATGTTCAACAGCTGCGGCAGTTCATCCAAACGTGTGCTGCGCAGAAATCTCCCCACAGGGGTAATTCTGCTATCTCCCTTGCTGGACAGTCTGGCAATACCGTCCCTTTCCGCATCCACCCGCATGGTACGAAACTTTAAAATCATAAATTCTTTGCCCCCGCAGGTCAGACGCTTTTGCCTGTAAAATACCGGCCCGCCGTCCGTCAGTTTTATCATTATACCAAAAATCAAAAACAAAGGTAAGGACAGAACGAGAAAAAAACAGCCGAACACCAGGTCAAATATTCGCTTCAACACCAGCGCCTCCACCTGTATTTCGTCGTTGCGGGACAGGAGTAAAGGGGTGTCGAACAAATCCAGCTGCTGGGAACTGCGTATCAGTATATCGCTGATTTTCGGCATGGTATACACCCGAATATTCTTTTCATAGCAGTATTTCAAAATCTCGTTCCGCTCGTGAGAGGCGATATCGCCGATGATCACCCCCTGATAACGCAATATCTTTTGCTTAATCACTTCCGTTCCCCGGCGAATGTCTATCGCTCCGCCGATGGTATATTTATCCTGTCGGCTGTGCACCTTGTTGATGATACTGTATACACCCTTATCTCCGTAGATGATCACCAGAGCCCTCGGCGGAAACAAAGAACGGTAAACCATCTGGAAAATCAAGACCCAAAGGCTGACCACCAAGGCATCAAACAAGGTCAGAAGCACAAAATAATACGGGCTGTGAAAGCGCTTGTCAATCAAGGCCAGCTGTAAATAAGATATGACATTGACCACAATAATCGCCAGTATATTGGAATAAATCAAATTGCCGGTCTTTAGATAACCGATTTTCAGTCCCCCGTAAGTCAGCATAAAGAAGGTCAGAAAACAGGCATATACAGCCAATATCAGCCAGTTTCCCCGTCTCCAGTACGGAAACTCGATCATATTGTTGATGTAGCGAATCCACATAAACCAATATGCATAAATTTCTATGCCCAAAATAATGGCAGCCGCTCCCAATTTAATCAGTCGCTTATATCTTCCCAAATCTGTCATCGCTTTCTCCTAAGCCGCTTCCTTTCCCTCACGCGCCAGGGCGGATATCAACATGATAAAGGTAAAAAAAACTGCGGAGGCAATCGGTATATTGATGTTGACGATTGCCTGTGTGGCATAAGCCAGTACGCCGTAGGTCAGCCCCAGCAGCACGGCTCTTTTTTCATTTGCCATATCCTTATGCAAGGCGGCATAAAACCCGCTGTAAATCGTATATCCCAAAAAGACCAGATAAGCGCCCAAACCGACAATACCGTGAGTAAACAAATACTGCAGATATTCATTATGCGCAGAATCAAAAAACTGCCCGGTGACAATCAGCATATCCTCATAGCGAAGCTTTTCCATATATATACCGAAGGTATCCGGTCCCGTTCCGAAGAGCTTGTGCAGTATATCCAGCTTTCCGTACTCTTCCACAGTCGCTTTCCAGATATAACCCCGGTAGGTTCCCCAGGCGTCACTGAAGATTGCATATTCCTGCAGGGCGCCGAAAGCGGCGGGATCCGGACCGGTATTTACCAGATAGATGACATACAAAAGCACCAGGAGTGCAAGCAGCAAGAGCCCCGGCCATAGACGCAAAAGAATCGGAACCGCCTTTTCGTAGGGTGCTTTTTTCACCTGCAAAAACCAGTACAGCAAAGCCGTCAGACCCCAGGCCGTAAGCACGAGCAAAGGCAGGTACGGCAATCCGGCAATGATATTGTACAAGCCCTGAATCCCCAAAACCTGCTCCGCAAAAACCTTGTTGATGAGGGAAATCCCCCAAATCACCGTCAAATAGCTGGATAAGGTCACCATATACTTGATGCAGGACTCTTTCCGACGCAGAGCAAAAAAAGGCACAAAGGCAAAGAAGGACAGGAGCGTCAGATAACCGTTGTCGGAATTTCCCATCGTCAGGGCAATGAAGGCAATGAGCATCACCATGTAATACAGCAGGCTCTTTCTCCTGCCAAGCGAAGCCCCTTTCTCATTTTCGGCATCGGCAAAAATAAACAGTCCTGCGCTTAAGCAAACCAAAAGCGCCAGATACGCCGTATAGGTATTGATATTCCCCAGTGTGGAGGTATAAATCGGAATCTGCTGCTCCAGCATCCCTTCTTTAAAATTCAGCAAATCCAAATTGAAATAATCCGTAATACCGAACAGAGCCACCAAAAGTCCGCTGCATAAAAAAGCTTCAAATATCTTTAGGTTCCACACAAATTCCTTGCGCAGTACCAAATAGGCAAAGAAATAAATCAGATACAGCTGTAAGCCGTTGTATCTTCCCTCATTTCCTTGGAAAGCCTGAAAGATATAGGGATAGGCGCTCAAAGTCGAAATCAGCGCCGCTCCCACAAAAAAGGCAAAGGCCTTATCGCCGAAGGTATAAGGAGGCTTATAGGGAGAAAAATCTTCCTCCGCAATCCCATTCACCAGTACCAAGCCCAGCATCAGCAGAGTCAAAATCGTAAAGGTAAGGGTTTTGGTTTTCAGAATGTTGAAATAAAAATTTGTTACAATCAGGGGGTAGAGTGTAAACACCAGAAACAGCCACCCTGTTACCACTTTTTGATTAAAGCGCAAATCCTCTCGGCTTCGGGCTTTTTTTGCTTTCGTCTTTTTCATTGCTCCTCCTACCTGCTTTGTAAATATGCCACGAACTGGCTGGCTGCTCTTCCGGACTTCCCTCCGTGGCTCAACTCCCAACGATTGGCTTCCAGTAAAAGCTCCTCCTCCGGCATGGAAATTCCCGCTTTCTTTGCCAGCTCCTTAACAATTTCGTGGTAGGCGCTTTGATCCGGCGAAGAGAAGAATATACTCAGACCGAAGCGGGCGGATAAGGAGATTTTCTCCTGCACCGTATCCCTGCGATGCAGCTCTTCATCCGTATCCTCCTTATCCTTAAAGCTTTCCCGAATCAGATGCCGCCTGTTGCTTGTGGCATAGATCAAAACATTATCCGGCTTCTTCCCCAGACCGCCTTCCAATATGGCTTTCAGGTACTTATATTCTATTTCATTATCTTCAAAGCTCAAATCATCCATGTAAATGATGAATTTATAATTCCTGTCCTTGGTCTGCTCCAAAATATCCGGCAGCAGCCTGAACTGGTGCTTGTATATCTCTATGATGCGCAGACCCTTCCGGTAAAAGGTGTTAATCAGCGCCTTCATACTGGAGGATTTTCCCGTTCCCGCATCGCCGAACAGAAGCACGTTGTTCGCCCGCCTTCCCCGCAAAAATGCTTTTGTATTATCAATCAATTTTTTCTTCTGCAGCTCATAACCGATGATATCCGAAAAAACCGTATCCTCCATACGCGTAATCGGTACCATGTCCGCTCCCGTCCCTTCCGTTTCCCGTACCATAAAGGCCTTATGCAAGCCGAAGTTTCCGACCCCGTAGGTCCGGTAAAAAAGCTCCAGCGCCGCCTGAAAATCCTGCAGGCTCTCTGCCTGCCCCAACTCGACGGCAAGCATTTCTATCCGTCTGCGTATATCCGGCGCCAGGGCAACGCTTTTGCCGGCATTCTGCCTGTAATCTTCCACCGAGCGAAGCAACTGTTCATGCAGGCCCAAAAATCCCAGACCTCTGTCAAAATACGTCTTTATGCGCTGTAAATCATACCTTGCCAGTTCATCCGTGCTGTCTTGCTCCCCCGCACAGACCTCTTTTGCTTTACTGTAGGCATTCTCATCCGACACCAGACAAAAGCTTAAATAGATATGGTAGATATTTCCGCAGAAGCCGTAATCCGACGCAAATTTTGTCAGCTTATGCAAAAATTGACAGGCCGCCCCCTCATCGTAGGGTATATCCCGAAGCAGCGACCTCCTGTCAAAATTTCTGTATAAAATCAGTTTCTCCGTTTCAAAAAACATTCTTCTCTCCTTAACAGCTGCCCAAAATTTTCATACAGCTTGCTTCCTCCCGGATGCCGGTTAAGGCATTCCGAATGCCGGCGTCCGAAAATTTCCCCTCAATATCTACAAAAAAACGGTATTCCCAGCTTTTTTCCCGAATGGGGCGGGATTCGATATGCAGCATATTCACACCGTTAAAAATCAGGTTTCCCAGCATATTGTACAAGGCTCCCGCCTGATGCTTCAATTCAAACATCAGACTGATTTTGCCCGAACTTTTCCGGCAAATATTTCGTGCACTCAATATAATGAATCTTGTAGTATTGTTTTCCATGCGGGAAATATTTCTTGCCAGCACCTGCAGGCCGTACAAAGCCGCCGCCTGCTCGCTGGCTATCGCCGCCTTGCTCTTATCCTGCTCCTCTTGTATCCGTCTGGCGGACATAGCAGTATTTAAACAGGCTTCTTCCCTCAGTCCCTGCTCCTGAATATATTCTTTACACTGCATCAAAGCCTGTGGGTGGGAACAGACGCTGCGAATATCGGAAAGCATAGCCTCCGGCAGAGCCAGCAGGGCATGATCCACCACCTGAAAATGTTCGCCCACAATATACACATCATGACCCACCAGCAAATCATAGGTATCCGTCACCGTACCGGACTTGGCATTTTCAATGGGTACCACCGCATAATCCGCCTCCCGTAAAACCACGCAGCGCACCGCCTCTTCAAAGGTATTTACGTGAAACATACCGCAGTCTGCGCCGAAATACGCCAGGGCAGCCTGATGGGAATAGGCCCCCTCCACACCCTGATACACAATCCTGGCACTCTTATCACGGATACCGGGCAGTTCGTCCACTTCCTCAAAGAGCTCCTGCACAAAGGCGCCCTGCTCCGCCATTTTTTTGTACTGCCGCCTTCTGCTTGCCGTCATAATCTGCCGGTACAACTCCTCCACCGCCCTTTTATCATAAGGGCTTTGCACCAGACTGCTCACCGCCGCAAGCTTCTGCTCCTCTCTCGCCGCATCCAGAACGGGCTTGCTCTGCTCGATCTTATAGTCGGCAACCAAATCGCAGGTCTTCAGCCTTTGCTCGTACAGAGCTACAAGCTGCCTGTCTATTTCATCCAGCTCCTGCCTGATTTTATCCAAATCCAAAGCCATATTCTCTCCTTATATCCGAGGCACAATGTTTTCCGCAATCCTTGCCCTTGTATACTCCCCCAGTTTTTTCCTGCTCTCTTTGTCCAACTGCGCAATATCAATCGGCTCCAGATACGTTATGCATACCTTTACGGCTCTTATCCTCGGAAACTGCTTTTCAAAAATATTCCTCGTACCGCTGAGGGCGACCGGTACAATAAGGGCTCCCGATTTTTCTGCAATTTTAAAGGAACCCTCTTTAAATTCCGCCACATAGCTGTCGTCCTCTTTCTCAATTCTCGTTCCCTCCGGGCAGATCCATACGGAAACCCCCTGCTTTATCTTTTCAATAGCCTCCAATATGGTTTTCAATCCCTTTTTCAAGTCCTCTCTGTCCAAAAACAGACAGTTTACAATATCCATCCACTGCTTTAAAAGCGGGTAGCGCAGCATCTCCGATTTGGCAATAAAGCCCAGCAGCTTCGGCGTATAGGCATAGGCAATTAAAATATCGAAATAGCTTCTGTGATTGCTGACAAACAAAACGCCGCCCTCCTTCGGAATATTTTCCAGCCCTCGCACCTCCACCTGCGTACCGGCAATGGCCAGCATCACCCGGAATATACCTCGAACGATGCCTTGCCCCCAGGCGGAGGACAAGCGCTTATTTCCAAGAGATATACATAGCAAAACAAGCATTACCGGTATCATGAAAAGCAAAAACAATACAAGTAGTAATGCTATCAGTATAAATCGAATCATCGGATAAACT
>JBGZHY010000061.1:0-7670 GCA_041848045.1 Lachnospiraceae bacterium | reverse complement strand
TAATATGAAAAACAAGATGCTTTTTGCTGTGGCACCGATGGCATTTGCGGCAGTATTGACCGCTTGCGCATCCGGCACAGCTACCACGACAAGCACAGCGGCAGCAGGTGAAACCACAGCAGCGGCAGGCGAAACGACGACGGCGGCGGCAGGCGAAACCACGGCGGCAAGCGGTGAGGCCATCAGACTGGTAAACGGTAAGATTGAGATTGACAAGCAGCTGAAGGAGCTGGTGCTCAAGTATCAGGAGGAAACCGGACAAGAGGTTATCATTGAGTCCATCGGCGGCGGCGCAGACATTCAGGCGACCGTAAAGGGCTATTATCAGTCAGGCAATATGCCGGATATCATTGTTATCGGCGGAAAGGGTGATTTCAAAACCTGGGCTGATCTTGCGGCGGATTTAAGCGACACGGAGTTTGCGAAGGATACGGATGTGGCGTTTAAGGATGATGCGGGCAGAGTGGTCGGTTTCCCTTATGCAGTGGAGGGTTACGGCATCACTTACAATGCGGATATCTTAAAGGCGGCAGGCATCGATCCGGCAAGTCTGACAAGCTACGCGGCATATGAGGCGGCGTTTAAGACCCTGGAGGAGAAGAAAGCGGAGCTGGGCTTGCAGGCGGTAATATCTATGGCGGCAGAGAGCGGTCAGATGTACTGGTCAACGGGAAATCATCTGTTCGGCTACTATCTTTCCGGCGGTGTAGACAGAGAGGATAAGACTTATTTTAACAAGTTTATGGCAGGTGAAGTGGATAAGGAGCGTCTGACTCAGTTCGGTAAGTTCTTTAAGCTGATGGCGGGTTATGCAGATCCGCAGGTTTTGATTTCCGGAACCTATGACGACCAGGTTTCACTTTGGGCACAGGGCAAGGCTGCATTTATTACCCAGGGTAACTGGCTGGATGCATCCTTTGCGGATTACAACATAAGCTTTGAAACAGGCATTGCGCCGTTTGCCTTTACGGAAGAGGAAATGCCGGGTATTCTGGCGGACAGCCCTTCATGGTGGATTGCATACAAGGACGGAAAGAATGTAGAGGGCGTAAAGAAGTTCTTCGACTGGCTGGCAAGCTCCGAGGTGGCACGTAAGGCGATGGTAGAGGATATGGGTATGGTTTCTCCATACAACAGCGTAAGCAATAAGCCGGTTCTTCCGCTTGCAAAGAGCATTTCAAGCTACATTGCGGCAGGAAACACCTATGCATGGGATTGGAGAGATATGCCGGAGGGCACTGCAATGCAGTATACGGGAAGCGTATTTGAAGCCTTTGCAAAAGACGAAATCGACTTGGATACCTTTGTACAGATGATGGAAGCACAGATTAAAGAGTGTATAGCGGCACAGCAGTAAGCAGTATCATCTTGCCAATGAAAAGAATCCTGCGAAAGCAGGGTTCTTTTTTAAAACAGATTTTGAAAATAAAAACCGGAGAGGAACAGTTATGGATATGAAGTTGAAAAAGCCCGTTGCCTTACTTTGTATGGCGGCAGGGGCGCTTGCTGTTGCAGTATCATTGTACATGGCTTTTGCACAGAGTACCTGGGCGCACAGAGGAAATTTGCTGATAGCCGGATTTTTTATGCTGATTTTCGGCGTATATTATCTGCCGAGTAAAAAACACAGTTCCATTATCAATTTTTTATTTGTTTTACCCATCGTATTTACCTTCATTGTAACGGTTATTTTGCCGTTCATCCTCGGGGTGTTTTATTCCATGACGGATTGGAACGGCGTAACGTATAAGAATTTTGTTGGACTTGACAATTATATAAATATGTTCAGGGCAAATAATTACTTATATTCATTTGTCATAACACTTTTATTTACGATATTCAATATGCTCCTGGTTAATCTGGCAGGCTTTGCCTTGGCGCTGCTTTGTACCTCCAAAATCAGAGGCAAGAATTTTTACAGGGCGGCCTTCTTCCTGCCGAACCTTATCGGCGGCATTGTTTTGGGGTATGTGTGGCAGTTCATCTTCAATAAGGTTTTTGTGCTGCTTTTCGGCGGTAATTCCATGCTGAGTGACGCCAATCTGGCCTTTGTGGCGATTTTGATTGTGAGCACCTGGCAGTACGGCGGTTATATTATGATGATTTATGTAACCGGTTTGCAGACGGTGCCGAGGGATGTGTTGGAAGCCGCATCCATAGACGGTGCAAGTTATATGACCACGCTGTTGAAGGTGAAGATACCGATGATTTGGAATACCTTTACGGTTTGTACCTTCCTGACGCTGGTAAACTCCTTCAAACAGTTCGATTTGAACTATGCCTTGACCAACGGCGCGCCGAGTCGTATTCTGGCGGGAAAGATGTACAGCAGTACGGAATTTCTGGCGCTGAATATTTATAAAACCGCAATCGCCAAAAACAACTATTCTCTGGGGCAGGCGCAGGCGGTGGTATTCTTTATCCTGCTGGCGGCGGTATCCCTGACACAGGTATACATCAGTAAGAAGAGGGAGGTAGAAATGTAATGAAGGCGGAAAGAATCAGAAGAAATATAGCGGAGGTCGCAGGCCTTATTTTATCGCTGCTTGTTTTATTCCCATTTTTACTGGTGGTTATCAATGCGGCGAAAACCAGTGCGGACATTGTCATCAGCCCGATTAAGCTGCCGAGTAACTGGGCGCAGCTTTTTACCAACGCGGGCAATGTTATGAACAATGTGAATTTTAATTACTGGACCTCTTTTTTCAGTTCCGTGCTGATTACCGTGGTTTCCTTATCCCTGATCAGCCTCTTTGCGGCAATGGCGGCCTGGGTGCTGTGCCGCAATAAGACCGGGTGGTCAGGCTTTATCTTTATGATGCTGGTGGCTTCCATGGTTATCCCTTTCCAGGTGGTTATGCTTCCTCTGCTGTCCACCTTCCGTGATTTGGGAAAATTTTTGGGCATCAATATGCTGCAAAGCTACAAGGGCATTATTTTTGCCTATATCGGCTTCGGTGGTGCCTTATCCGTATTTATACTGCACGGCTTCATCAAAGGTATCCCTTATGAGATTGAAGAGGCGGCACTGATTGACGGCTGTACCAAGGAGGGAATTTTCTTCCGGGTGATTATCCATTTGTTAAAGCCGGTACTGGTAACCATTACGATTTTGAACGGCTTGTGGATTTGGAATGATTATCTGCTGCCATCTTTGATGCTCGGCTTGAACGGAAAAATCAAGACCCTGCCGGTGGCGGTGACCTCTTTTGTGGGTTCTTATGTGAAGCAGTGGGATTTGATCTTGAGTGCGGCATTTCTTGCCATGATTCCGATTGTACTGCTCTTTATCTTTGCCCAGAAGCAGATTATCCAAGGTATGGTAGACGGAGCGATTAAATAGTAGAAAATGAAAGGTGGAGAATAAGATGCAAAAAACCTGGTGGAAAGAAGCGGTCATATATCAAATATATCCCCGCTCCTTTATGGACAGCAATGGGGACGGTATAGGCGATTTAAGAGGCATTATATCCAAACTGGATTATTTGAAGGACCTGGGCATTGATGTTATCTGGATGTCGCCGGTTTACAAGTCGCCGAATGCCGATAACGGTTACGATATCAGTGATTATCAGGATATTATGGACGAGTTCGGTACCATGGAGGACTTTGACCTTCTTTTGGCGGAAGCCCATAAGAGGGGATTGAAGATTGTGATGGATTTGGTGGTCAATCATACCTCCGATGAACACAGATGGTTTGTGGAAAGCAGAAAGAGTTTGGACAACCCTTATCGTGATTACTATATATGGAGAGAGGGTAAGGGAGAAAATCTGCCGCCGAATAACTGGGGCTCCTGTTTCAGCGGTTCGGCATGGAAATATGACGATACCACAAAGATGTATTACCTGCACCTGTTTGCGGAAAAGCAACCGGATTTAAATTGGGAGAATGAAAAGGTGCGGAATGAGGTCTTTGATATGATGACCTGGTGGTGCGATAAGGGCATAGACGGTTTCAGAATGGATGTCATCAGCCTGATTTCCAAGGTGGAGGGGCTGCCGGATGGACCGGTGGGAGCAAAGAGCCTTTATGGCGACTTTTCTCCTTATTCCGTTCACGGTCCTAGGGTACACGAGTATCTGAAGGAGATGAACGCCAAGGTGCTTTCCAAGTATGATTTGCTCACCGTTGGAGAAACGGCGGGCGTAACCTATGAGGAGGCGCTGCGGTATGCGGGAGAGGATAGCCATGAGCTGAATATGGTTTTTACCTTTGAGCATGTGGACATCGGCAATGAGGAAAATAAGTGGAATACGAAGAAAACGCCTTTGCCGGCCTTTAAAGACGTCATCAGCCGCTGGCAGACCAAGCTGCACGGCAAGGCATGGAACAGCATTTATATCGAAAATCATGATCAGCCCCGCTGTGTGACGCGTTTCGGCAATGACAGCGAAGCTTATCGCGTCCTGTCCGCCAAGATGTTGGCCATCTGTATGTATATGCTGCAGGGAACGCCGTATATTTATCAGGGGCAGGAATTGGGTATGATTAACTACCCTTTCACGAAAATCGAAGAATTTCGGGATGTGGAAAATCTCAATGCATATCGGGAGCTGGTGTTGGAGAGCAAGACAAGAGAGGAGGAGGAGCTGATTGCCTGCTTCCGTTATAAGTCAAGGGACAATGCCAGAACGCCGATGCAGTGGGATGACAGCAAAAATGCGGGATTCAGTACGGGGACGCCGTGGATTGCGGTGAATCCGAGTTATACAAGCATCAATGCCAAGGCGGAGGAGGCGGATCCTGAGTCCGTACTGCATTTTTACAAGAAGCTGCTGCGCCTGCGCAAGGGCAATGAAACGATTATTTACGGCAGTTATGAGCTTTTGCTGCCGGAGGATGAACATATTTTTGCCTATATCCGTAAGGGAGAAAAAGAGGAGCTTCTGGTGCTGTGCAATTTCAGTGAGCATGAAAGAGAGATTGCGCTGCCGCCTGCATTTGTCAAGGGTGAGATTGTTTTGTCCAACTATAACAGAAGGGATATCAAAGATTTGCGCAAGCTCCTGCCGTATGAGGGGCTGGTGCTCGGAATATAAGGAAAGTACAGCAGTGTATAAGAGCCGAAAATGCTTTTATACACTGTGTTTCAGTAAGGAATTGAGGTAGAATAATGAAAAAGAAATGGTGGCACGATAAGGTTGTTTATCAAATATATCCGAAAAGCTTTTTGGATACCAATGGTGATGGTATTGGGGATGTCAGGGGTGTTATTCGGAAGCTGGATTACTTAAAGGACTTGGGAATTGATATTATCTGGCTCTCCCCGATTTTTGCTTCCCCCTTTGCCGATCAGGGCTATGACATATCCGATTATTATAATCTGGACCCTCGCTTCGGCACCATGGAGGACATGGACGAGCTGTTGGCGGAAGCAAAGAAAAGAGATATGTATATCCTGATGGATCTGGTGGTGAATCACTGCTCCGACGAGCATGTCTGGTTTCAGGAAGCCTGCAAGGACCCGGATGGAAAGTACGGAAAGTATTTTTACATTGAAAATGCCGTAGACGGGAAGGCGCCGACAAACTGGAGAACCTATTTCGGCGGCAGTGTGTGGGATAAGCTGCCGGGACATGAGGACAAGTATTATCTGCATGTTTTTCATAAAAAGCAGCCGGATCTTAATTGGGAGAACAGGGAAGTCCGGGAAGAAATCTATAAAATGGTAAACTGGTGGATGCAGAAAGGTCTGGGAGGCTTCCGCATTGACGCCATTATCAATATCAAGAAAGCCCTGCCTTTTACCAGCTATCCGGCAGACAGAGAGGACGGATTGTGTCCTACTCCCGTTATGCTCAAGCATGCAAACGGCGTGGGAGAGTTTTTGAGCGAACTGCGGGAGAGATGCTTTAAGCCTTATGATGCCTTTACGGTGGGCGAAGTATTTGATGTGAAGGAGGAGGAGTTGCTTGACTTTATTGCCGAGGACGGCTATTTCTCCACCATGTTCGACTTCAGTACCGAGCTTCTGGGGCAGCACCCTGACGGTTGGTACAAGTATAAAAAACCGAGCGGTAAAGAATACATCAATGCCGTGTTCGGTGCCCAGGAGCAGGTCAGGGGTATTGCAACCCTTGCCAATATCATTGAGAATCATGATGAACCGAGAGGCGTCAGTCACTATCTGCCGGAGGCGGATATATCCGAGGTTTCCAAGAAAATGCTGGCGGTGCTTAACATTATGGTAAAGGGTATTCCGTTTATCTACCAGGGGCAGGAAATCGGCATGGAAAACACGGTGTTTGAAAGCATGGCGGATGTGGATGACATTTCCACCCTGAATCAGTATGAGCTTGCGATAGAGGCGGGTCTTAGTGAGGAGGAGGCTTTGAAGGCGGTGGCAAAATACAGTCGTGATAATGCCAGAACGCCGATTCCGTGGACGGGAGGAGAAAATGCAGGCTTTACCACCGGCACGCCGTGGCTGAAGCTTAATCCGAGCTACCGTGAAATCAATGTAGAGAAGAATTTGCAAGATCCGGATTCCCTGCTTCATTTCTATAAGAAGCTGATTGCCCTCAGAAAATCGGAGGAATATGGGGAAACCTTGATATACAGCGAGCTTGACAGAGTGGATGCGGGGGACGAGAGCGTCATGGCATTCATCAGACAGGGTAAGGATAAGTGTCTGTTGGTGCTGGCAAACTACCAGAATCGGGAAAGCAGAGTAAATACGGGTTACGGCGTAAAAAAGATTTTGATCAACAACGAGAAAGAGCTGAAGAGGGAAGGGGATACTTTTATCCTGCTGCCATATCAGGCGCTGGTGCTGGAGGTATAGCCCCTGCCTTACAGAAAACCCTTGCCTTTTTTGTCGGGACACTATATGATAGTAAAAAAAGAAAGGGGAAAATTTGGTATGTTATCTCAAAATATTGTAAAACTGTTGAATAAGCAAATTAACATGGAATTTGCATCTGCTTATATTTATCAGGCCATGGAAATGTATATCGGAAATGAATACAATTTTCCGGGCATAGAGAATTTTTATCATGTGCAGGTACAGGAGGAAACGGCGCATGCCTACCTGATGATTGATTATCTGCATCGTCTGGGAGAAAAGGTGACTTTGGAGGAAATTCCAAGACCTGTGTCCGATTTTGCTTCCGTGCTGGAAACCTTTGAAGAGGCTTTAAAGCATGAGGTGAAGGTAAGTGCCAGCATCAACCATATTATGGCGGAGGCGGTGAAGGAGAACGATTTTGCGACCCAGTCTTTCCTGCAGTTTTTTGTCAGTGAGCAGGTGGAGGAGGAGGAGAGCTTTACGAAGCATATCCAGACTCTGCGTTTCATTGACCGGGATGCTCATGCCTTACTGTTATTCGACAAGGATTTGGCAACCAGAGTATTTACCCCTCCGGTGATATAGTATCCGAGGAAGGGATTTTTCTAAGAATTAAACATCAAAAACCTTGTTCCCGGCTGCGGCGGATGCCACGGCTTAAGGAACAAGGTTTTTTTGTGCACCTGGCGGCGCACGTTGCTAACGGGTTAAAGTTTCGAATCCACCCAGTAGTGGGAAGGACTGTTGTGATAAACTATAGTTGTAACAGGAGTGGCTAATAAAATATAATATCTAGGAAGGAGTATTTTATTATGTCACAGCAACAACATTATGAACAAGAGTTCAAAAACAGGATTGTCCGACTTCATATAGAGGAGGG
>JBGZHY010000060.1:0-4568 GCA_041848045.1 Lachnospiraceae bacterium | reverse complement strand
ATGATTACCACCGTTGCCGCCACAAGCGACAGCTTGAACATTACATGGAAAATCTGACGGGCGGTAATCCTCCCGTCAGACCGTTACCCTGTGTAGTCCCTTGTAAACTGTACTTTAGTATGTGCTAAACTCTTTGATGTATCGCTTTTGCTCATTCTTTTATCCTCCTAAACTCGATTTGCTGCCAGGCTAATTTGAGTTTAGCACATAGGAGGCAAAGCTAAAAGCTATACGGAACCCCCGGACTATCCGGGGGTTTTCTTTATACAAAAAGATAAGAAGCCTCAATTAACTTCTTATCCTTATATACTCCCTACCTCTGTGCTTCCGCCGCACAAATCGCTTCCACCAGTCCCTTGGAGTCAAACGTTTTCGCCGTCTTTCGCACCTTAAGTCCATAGGACTGACAAATGCCCGTACTGACGGGGCCTATGCTGATCAGCTTATCTCCCATCTTGTTCTTATCCTCCAAAAGTCGGACAAGAGCCTTGGCTGCGCTGCCGCTCGCCACCGTAACATAATCCGTTTCCTCCAGCAGTCTGTTCAGCTCCTCTTTGCGCCTCTCGTCAATCCATGTTTCGTACAAGCCGACGTCATCGTAGGCAATATGATGCTCTTCCAGTGTATCTATGATTTCCTGCCCCGCTTCCCTTGCCCGAAAAAGAATCAATTTATCCTGTGCATGCAAATGGGGAAGCAAGTCCTTGGCCAAAGCCTTTCCGGTAAACACGCCGGGCACAAAATCTGCCCGATAGCCATGCTTCTTCAGGCTTTCCGCCGTCCCCGTACCGATTACGGCAAAACGAATATGGCTTAAGTTTCTTTGGTCGATATCCGCCTGCCGCAAATAGCCAAAAAAAGCATCCACGCCGTTGGAGCTGGTAAAAATAATATGGCTGTACGCCCGCAGATTTTCAATATATCCGGCAAAGCAGCCCTCATCCCGTAAACGGGTTTCAATCAGACTGAGGCAAATGGGGCTTCCTCCCGCCTTTTCAATCTCCGGCACAAGCTTCCTGCACATCTGTCTGGTGCCGGTAATCAGTATTTTTTTTTGAAACAGCGGCTTCTGACATTTGTCCTTTAAAAACCATGAAAAATGCAGCTTTGCCACTTCTCCCACCACCAAAAGCGCCGGCATGGGAATACCGTAAATCCTTTCCTTATCCCTTTTCAAAAGTGCAGCCAGACTGTCCAGGGTAAAATCATAGCGACTCTGGGTATCCATACTTCCGCAGCTGATGATGCTTACGGCACTTTCGCCCGATAAGCCTCCTTCCCGCAAGTCCCCTATGATTTTGGCGATATTGCCAAGGCTCATCATAAAAACCAGCGTTCCTCCGGACAAAGCAAATTTCCGGTAATCCACCGTCTTATCCTCCCTTGCATGCCCTGTAACGACATGAAAGGACGAGGCATAATCCCGATGGGTAATCGGAATGCCGGCGTATGCCAGTGCTGCAATCGGAGAGCTGATGCCGGAAACCACTTCATAGGCAAGCCCTGCTTCCTCCATCGCCTGCACCTCTTCACCGCCCCGTCCGAAAACGTAAGGGTCCCCCCCCTTCAGGCGTACCACCGATGCATATTCTTCGGTCAATTTTACCAGCAGAGCATTGATTTCTTCCTGCCGCAAGTGGTGATTCCCCGCCCTTTTTCCGGCATAAATCAGCTTGGCTTCCAGTTTCGCTTCATTAAGCAAAGAAGCGGGAATCAGGTGGTCATATACAATGACGTCCGCCTCCCGCACCCTTTCTATGGCTTTTTGTGTCAACAGTCCCATATCTCCGGGACCTGCCCCCACCAGACTGAGCTTTCCCATTTCCTGTTTCCTCTTCGTTTTCCTCTTTAAAAATGTCGTTTTAGGGAGAGCGCCAGAAGCCGCAGGCTTTCTCTGGCTTGCGCTTCGCCGTCCTCAATGTGCTCGTAGCACAAACGCATACAGTGATCCACATACATCAGGTCAATGCAGCATTTTTCTTCAAATACAGAGCAATAAATACCGCAAGGCGCATTGCAGCCCGCTTCCGTATAGCGCAAAAAGTCCCGTTCCACAGCGTAAGCGATTTCGGTTTCCTTTACCTTCAGTCGCCCCAGCAGGTCCGCAAAATCACCCTTTCTATGCTCCAGCGCAAGGATGCCCTGTCCTGCCGCCGGCAGAAAAATCTGCGGATTCATATACTCCAAATGCACGCCCTGCAAATCCTCATCCCCATAATAACGGCGCAGGCGCTCAATACCCGCACTCGCCAGAATAATGGCGTCATACTGCCCCTGCTTCATTTTCTGTATACGGGTCTGAATATTGCCCCGAAGATTCTCCGTCCGTATCCGCGGATTGATTTTTTTTGCCTGCAGCTGCCTGCGCAAAGAGCTGCTGCCCACCACTGCCCCTTTCGGCAAGGTCTGCAAGGACAGACCGCTGCAGGTCAAAATAACATCGCTGGGATCCCCTCTGTCCAAAACCGGACTGATGCACAATCCCTCCGGCAGCTCCAGCGGAATATCCTTAGCCGAATGCACCGCCATATCAATCTCTCCGCTCAACAGGGCCTCTTCCAGTTCCTTAGTAAAAATCCCCTTGCCTCCCAATTTCAACAGCGATACATCCTGTATCTCATCCCCTTTTGTTGACATAGGAACTATCTCGACCTTGACATCCCTGTCTGTTTGTTGTATTGCCTCGCAGACCATCTGCGTCTGCAGCAGGGCAAGTCTACTTTTTCTCGTCCCTATGCGTATTTTCCCCATTACCGATTTCCATTCCTCTTTCTCCGTTTTATGCCGAAGCCTCCGCGGCATGCGCAAGCAGCATCCTGCGAATACCTGCATACTCCCCCAAGCCCTTCAGAATACAATCCACCTTGTATCCCGCTTCGGTGAATAAGCTTTTCCAGGAATCCGGCTCCTCGCCTGCCATATCCTCCTTGGCATGCTCTCCTGCCACAATCATCAGAGGCAGCAGCACAACTCGCGAAAAGTCCTTTCTCTGCATCTGCTCCAATACGGTATCCACAAAAGGGTAGCCCTCCACGGCTCCCACATACACATTTTCATGCCCCACAGCCTTAAAACGATAATCCAAAGCCGCATAGGCGGCATTGATATAATGATCCGTACCGTGCCCCATCAAAACCAGCGCCGACTTTTTATCCTGCCCCAAATCCACACCGGTCAGGGTCTGTATATCCGCAAAAATCTCCCCGCCTACAACTTTTGTCAGATGCAGATAATCCTCATCCTTGCTCAACAGCGGATTGCCGAAAGCAAGCTCCGTAAACAAATCCCGATATTGCAAAACATCTTCGCGCATCATATCATTCTCAATTCCGTTGATGATATGGCTGGGCTGCACCAGCACTTTGCGCACCCCCTCCGCATGCATTCTTCGGATAGCCTGCTCCACATTATCTACGGCAAGTCCCGCCTTCTCCCGGACTCTTTTCATGATGATTTTGCTTGTCCATGCACGATACACCTTGGCATCTGTAAACGCCGCCCCCAAATCCCGCTCTATGGCTTCAATCGTCTTTACCCTTGTATCCGCATGTGTGGTTCCGAAACTGACTGCCAAAATTCCTCTCATTGTACCCTCCTATCTATAATTCTCCCTTGGCAAGACATTCCGCCAATTCTATCGCATAATAGGTAATATAAATATTTGCGCCGGCACGAACAGCAGCCACCGCCATTTCTTTCATCACACTTTTTTCATCCACAAAGCCCATCTGTGCCGCCGCTTTCAGCATGGCATATTCGCCGCTGACGGAGTATGCCGCTACCGGCAGGTTTGTTTTTTCCCTGACCAGCCGCACAATATCCAGATAGTTCATGGCGGGCTTCACCATAATGATGTCCGCCCCCTCCTCTATATCCAGCTCCACTTCTTTCCATGCCTCTCTGGCATTGTGATAGTCCATCTGATAGCCTTTGCGGTCACCAAAGCCCGGAGCGGAACAGGCAGCCTCCCGGAAGGGGCCGTAAAAGGAGGAGGCATACTTGGCCGAATAAGCCATAATGGGCAGATGCTCGTATCCCGTCCCATCCAAAGCCTGCCGTATAAATCCGATACGCCCGTCCATCATATCGGAGGGCGCCAGCATATCCGCACCCGCCTCGGCATGGCTCAAGGCTATTTTAGCCAGATATGCCAGCGTCTTGTCATTGTGCACATGTTCTCCGCACACAATGCCGCAATGCCCATGACTCGTATATTCGCACATACAAATATCCGTAATGACATAAAAGGAAGGATATTCTTTCTTTATATAACGTACAGCCCTTTGTATAATGCCCTCCTTTGCATATGCCCCGCTTCCCTCGGCATCCTTATGCTGCGGGATTCCGAACAGCAGGATTTTACAAACCTGCGCCTCTTCCAAACGTTCCAGGATTTTATGCAGACAATCTATGCTGTATTTGTACTGTCCCGGCATAGCTTTGATTTCCTCGCAAATGCCGCTTCCTTCTATGACAAAAACAGGATACACCAGGGCATCCTTTGCGATTCTTGTTTCCCGCACCATATTTCTGATGCTCGGATTCGCTCTTAATCTTCTTGGTCTTCT
>JBGZHY010000059.1:0-6371 GCA_041848045.1 Lachnospiraceae bacterium | reverse complement strand
AGCTCCACAAAAGCAGTACATACCACCTATGAATCATCCTTGGCGTAGAAGCCTATTCAAAAAGCATGTGATATCACAAACACATAGAATAAAACAAAACTTAAGAAGTGGTTAAAAACGCCCCGGAAAACCGGGGCGAATGTTTCTGATTTTTGAGGACATAATCATTTATGCTTGACACAGTTTTTTTGAAAAATTCACCGCCAAAACCGCCGCTTTATCAGCCGACGGCTTTGACGGCAAAATCAGAGCTGTTTTCTCTTATTTTAAACCTTTTCCAGAGCCTGTCCGAGGTCTTCAAGCAAATCCTCTATATGCTCCGTTCCGACGGACAAACGAATCAAATCCTTCGGCACTCCCGCTTCCTGCAGCTGCTCCTCCGTCAGCTGGCGGTGCGTATGACTGGCAGGATGCAAAATACAACTCTTGGAATCCGCCACATGGGTCATAATGGATACCAGCTTCATGGCATCAATCAGCTTGACCGCATTTTCCCGCTCTCCCTTCAAACCGAAGGAAAGCACGCCGCAGCTGCCCTCCGGCATATATTTCTTGGCAAGCTCATGATATTTGCTGCTCTTTAAGGAAGGATGACTCACCCATGCCACCTTCTCATGCCCCTCCAAAAATTCCGCAATCGCCTGCGCATTGGCACAATGTCTTGGCATACGAAGATGCAGGGTTTCCAGTCCCAAATTGATGTAATAGGCGTTCTGCGGAGATTGGCAGCTTCCCAGATCCCGCATCAGCTGCACCGTGGCTTTGGTGATATAGGCTCCTTTTCCGAATTTATCCGTGTATACCAGACCGTGGTAAGAAGCATCCGGCTGACAGAAACAGGAAAAACGCTCGGGATATTTTGACCAGTCAAAATTGCCGCTGTCTACAATCACACCGCCGACACTTGCGGCATGCCCATCCATATACTTGGTTGTGGAATGGGTCACAATATCCGCTCCGAAATCAAAAAGGACGACAGTTAATCGGCGTGGCAAATGTATTGTCCACAATCAAAGGAACGCCGTGAGAATGTGCCAGCTGGGCAAATTTCTCGATATCCAGCACTGCCATGGAAGGATTTGATATGCTTTCTGCAAATACCGCCTTGGTATTCGGCTGAAAATACGTAGATAAACGCTCAAGACTTTCATCCTGATCCACAAAGGTGCAGGAAATCCCCATCTTCTTCATGCTTACGCCAAACAGGTTGAAGGTGCCGCCATACAGCGCGGAGGAACAGATAAAATGATCGCCCGCCTCACATATATTGAAAATGGCATAGAAGTTTGCCGCCTGCCCGGAGGAGGTCAGCATCGCCGCAACGCCTCCCTCCAAAGCCGCAATCTTTCCGGCAACCAGATCATTGCTGGGGTTTTGCAGACGGGAGTAAAAATACCCGCTTGCCTCCAAATCAAAAAGTTTTCCCATTTCCTCGGAACTGTCGTATTTAAACGTAGTGCTCTGGCAGATCGGAATCTGCCTTGGCTCTCCCTTGCCCGGTTTATACCCCTCATGTAAACATTTCGTTTCTGTTCTCATATTTTCTCCACTCCTTATCTCAACGCCTTTTCCCATTCTTCCTCTTTAAAGCCCAGCAACACCTGCTTCCCGGTCACCAAAATCGGACGCTTAAGCAGCATACCCTCGCTTGCCAACAGCTGCAGCTTTTCCTCCAAAGAAAGTTCGGAAAGTTTGTCTTTTAATCCCCGCTCCTTGTATATATTGCCGGAGGTATTGAAAAACTTTTTGATGTCTGCACCGGAGGCCTCATACCATGCGCGCAGCTCTTCTGCTCCGGGGCTGTTCTTTTTCGCTTCTCTTTCCGTAAACGCTATGCCCCTGGCTTCTAAAAATCTTCTTGCTTTTATGCAAGTTGAACATTTACTGTAATGAAAAAACAGCATATCGCCTTCTCCCTTCCCCATGGCTGATGGGTGTACATTCTTGCTTTCCGCCATTTAAACATACTCTAAAGCACCCTGAAATGCAAGTAGAAAAAAGAATAAAATCCTCGGCATTTCATACAATTTTTACACACGAGGCAAAAATAATTTTTACACTATATATGGTGGTGTTCTACTTGTCGGGATACTTTTTTTAGTGTATTATGGCATTTCAAGAACAGAAGGGAATATGTTAAACCATGGAAATTATGATTAGAAAACGAGATGGTCGTTTTGAGCCTCTCAGCGTGGAAAAAACCAAGAGAATGATCGCCTTTGCCTGTAAGGATTTGGAAGGCTGCGATCCTTTGGAATTGGAAATGGACTGTAAAATACAGTTTAAAAACAATATGAGTACCAAGGAAATCCAACAGACTTTGGTCCGTACCGCCATCGAAAAGGTTATGGGGGGCAGCGACAAGAATTTTGACCCCTCCAGGCTGAACATCAACTGGCAGTATGTAGCAGCCAGACTATTCCTGTTTGATATCTATAAAGAAGCTGCCATTAACCGCAAATACCACAGTTTCGGTTATGGCAGTTTTGTTGAGCTCGTGCATATTTTAAGCCAAAAACAGGCTTACGGCTCCTATCTGTCGGAGAATTACAGCAAACAGGATTTGGAGGAGCTGGAAGGCTATTTAAAGCCGGACAGGGATTATCTCTTCAATTATGAGGGCATTAAGCTTTTGGCGGATCGCTACCTTGTGCGGGGCTTCAATAAAGAGGTGTATGAACTGCCTCAGGAGCGTTTTATGGTAATTGCCATGCATCTTGCCATTCCGGAGGGCGATAAAAAGGTTTATTATGCCAAAAAGTTTTATGATATCCTAAGCAGCTTAAAGATGACCGTTGCCACCCCTACCCTTGCCAATGCCGGCACAGGCTTTTACCAGTTGAGTTCCTGCTTTATTTCTGCAGTCGGCGACAATCTCTGGTCTATTTATGACGTCAACTCCAAATTTTCCAGAGTATCCAAGCACGGAGGCGCCCTGGGCATCTATACCGGCAAAATCCGCAGCTTAAACTCCGACATTCGAGGCTATAAAAATGCCAGCGGCGGTGTGGTGCCTTGGGTGCGTCTGTATAATGACACCGCCGTTGCCGTTGACCAGCTGGGTAAACGAAAGGGTGGCGCTACCATTACTTTGGATATCTGGCACAAGGATTTGTATGAGTTTATCGACCTGCGCACCAACAATGGCGACGACAGGCGCAAAGCCCATGACATTTTCCCTTCCGTCAGTATTCCGGATTTGTTTATGCAGCGTCTTCTTTCTCGAGGCAACTGGGCGCTTTTTGACCCTCATCAAATTGAAACGCTGATGGGCTACCATTTGGAGGACTTTTATGACAGCGATACGGATAAGGCCTTTACCAAACGCTATTTGGAATGTGAAGCCAATCCGAAGCTGGAAGCGGTGATTGTGCCGGCTCTGGATATTATGAAGCGCATCATGAAAAGCGCCGTCGAAACGGGCACGCCTTTCATTTTCTTCCGGGATACCGTTAACCGTTTTAACCCAAACGGGCATGCCGGTATGATTTATGCCTCCAACCTCTGCCACGAAATCGCACAGAACATGTCCGAAACAAAGCTTTTGGGCGAAGAGGTGCTTTACGATGAAACCGGGGCAAAGGTTCTGACCAAAACCGAAGCCGGGGATATGGTTACCTGCAATCTCAATTCCATTAACCTCGGCAAAATCAGCCGGGCGGAACTGGCGGAAATCATCCCGCTGCAGATTCGTATGCTGGATAACGTGGTGAGCCTCAACGAATTTCCGGTTCCAGAAGCCAGAATTACCGCCGACAAATACAGAGCCATCGGCCTGGGCACCAGCGGTTATCACCACTACCTTGTCAATCATCACATTCCGTGGGAAAGCAAGGAGCATCTGGCGGAAGCCGACGCTCTTTTTGAGGATATTGCCTATTATGCCATCAAAGCCTCCATGGAGCTGGCAAAGGAAAAGGGAGCTTACAAGGTCTTTCAGGGCAGCGACTGGCAAAACGGCGCTTATTTTAAAAAACGAGGCTATACCGGCGCCCGTTTCAAGGCTCTGGCGGATGATGTGCACAAATACGGTATGCGCAACGCCTATCTGATGGCTGTGGCGCCGACGGGCAGCACCAGCAATATCGCCAATACCACGGCAGGTATTGACCCGATTTTCAAAAAATTCTTCATCGAAGAAAAACAGGGCAACTTTACCCCGAAGACCGCACCGGATTTATGTGCCGAAAACTTCTGGTACTACAAAGAGGCCCATACCATCAACCAACAATGGTCCATCAAGGCCTGCGGTATCCGTCAGCGGCATATCGACCAAGCGCAGTCCTTTAACCTGTACATCACACCGGAAATGAGCGCCAAAGAAATTCTGGACTTATACGTTTCCGCTTGGGAAAACGGCTTGAAAACCATTTATTACGTACGAAACAAATCTTTGGAAACAGACGAATGCACAAGCTGTTCCAGCTAGGGAGGATTTATGGAAAAGAAAAAAATATTCAACGAATTTGGAGAACGGGGAACCCAAAGTATTATCGGCGGCAACACCACCAATCTTCGGGAATGGAACCGTATCAAGTATGACTGGGCAAATGTTTTGTACCGCACCATGCTGAATAACTTCTGGATACCGGAGGAAATCTCCTTAAATGAAGATATCAAGCAGTTTCCTTATTTAACCAGCGGCGAAAGAAATGCCTTTGACAAAATCATTTCCTTCCTGAACTTTTTGGATTCCGTGCAGTGTGAAAATCTGCCGGGGGTTTCCAGGTATATCACGGCTGCCGAGGTATCTTCGCTCCTGAACATTCAGGCTTTTCAGGAGGAAATTCATGCCCAAAGCTACTCTTACATCCTGGACACCGTTACCAATCCCATTACCCGGGACAAAATTTACGATGAATGGCGGGAAGATAAGCATTTGCTGGAAAGAAACCGTTTTATCGCCGATATCTACCAGCGTTTCAGCGATGAGCCCAATGAGCATAACTTCCTGTGCACCGTAATGGCAAACTATATTCTGGAGGGCATTTATTTTTATTCCGGCTTTTCCTTCTTCTACACCTTGGCAAGGCAGGGGAAAATGACCGCCACCAGTACCATTTTCAAGTATATCAACCGCGATGAGGTGACCCATCTGGTGGTTTTCCAGAATATCATCAAAGAGCTGCGCAGCGAACGGCCGGAGCTTTTTAAGGCCGAAGTGGAAAGCCTTCTGCGGGATATGATGCGTCAGGGCGTGGAAAATGAAATCTCCTGGGGACAGTATGTGACCAATGATGAAATTATGGGCATCAATAACCATTTAATCGACCAGTACATCAAATATCTTTCCAACCTGCGCCTGCAGGCCATCGGGCTGAGCCCTCTTTATCCGGAAATCACCGTCAATCCTATGCCTTGGATTGAGGGCTTTTCCAACCTGAACAATACCAAAACCGACTTCTTTGAAGCAAAGGTTACCAATTACACCAAGGCTGCCGCCTTTAACTTCGATGATTTGGAATAGTGCAAGCTCTATATAGTGCACAAAACAAAAATTTTATTTTGTGCACCATGCTAAACTTACTAAAACGGATATAATGTATTTGCAAACGCAAAGAAAGTTTGTTAAAATAGGTAGGAATTGTTAAGTTAATATCATATCAAAATACAGGAGGTCATTTATGAAGGGTTACGCAATGTTACGAATTGGTGAGTCCGCTTGGATTGAAAAAGAAAGACCGAAGTGCGGTCCTATGGACGCAATCTGTACGCCGCTTGCTTTGGCAATCTGTACTTCCGATATCCATACCCTGTGGGAAGGAGCTATCGGTGAAAGACATAACATGATACTTGGACACGAAGGCTGTGCCGAGGTCGTGGAAGTCGGTGAATTGGTTAAAGATTTTAAGCCGGGCGACCGTGTTTTGGTACCTGCCATTACACCGGATTGGAACTCTCTGGAGGCGCAGGCAGGCTATTCCATGCACTCCGGCGGCATGCTCTCCGGATGGAAGTTCTCCAACTTTAAAGATGGAGTATTCTCCGAGTTTTTCCATGTCAATGACGCAGACGGTAACCTGGCGCATCTTCCGGACAATATCAATACCGTAGATGCTTGTATGCTCAGCGACATGGTTCCTACCGGTTTCCACGGTGCGGAGCTGGCGGATGTACAGTTCGGTGATACGGTTTTGGTAGTGGGTATCGGTCCCGTAGGTCTGATGTCCGTAGCCGGTGCAAACCTGCGCGGTGCTTCCCGTATCATTGCAGTGGGCACACGTCCGAACTGCGTGGAAGCTGCCAGGAAGTACGGCGCAAGTGATTTCATCAACTACAAGAACGGTCCGATTGACGAGCAGGTGCTGGCGATGACAAACGGCAAGGGTGTAGATAAAGTCATTGTTGCAGGCGGCGAGGTAGACACCTTT
>JBGZHY010000058.1:0-5110 GCA_041848045.1 Lachnospiraceae bacterium | reverse complement strand
TTGCTGGCTTCTCTGTATGAATTTCCGAATATGGAGGGACTCAAAAGCAGGGATGAAGTGTTGGATTTTTTAAAAAGCCTTGGCATTCAAGCCCTGAAAATCAAAACTCTACCGGAATCCAGGCATATTTTTACCCATAAGGAATGGTGTATGCAAGGCTTTGAAATATTCACGGACGAGCTGCAGGAAATGTCGATCCCTGCCAAACAAAAAGCTTTCCTCTACATGGACTTACGGGATATGCAGGAGCGCTGCGCCATTCCCTCCGCTTTTGCCGCTTACCGCAAATACCTGGAAAATCCTGAAAAAGGATTATAGGGCAAATGTGTTGTTGAATAATAGAGGAGCAAATCCCTGATGAAAGCAAAAAGCCTTGCTTTCACACCCGACAAAGGGTATGGAGCAAGGCCTTATACTTAATTGAATGTTTTTATTTTATATTCGCCTGCGGCTTCAGCATACATACCTTTAAGGCTGAATATACCGAACAGACATACAACACCGGCTCCCAGAGCAAAATCCTTCAGGATAGCGCCTCTCCAGTTCGGATTGTAAAGAATATTGTCCACCGTATCCGGCAGCAAGGCAATAAAATTCGCCTTATAGCCGTATGCTTCCAACAGATATTGATAGTTGTACCAGTTCCATTCTACCACGCTTCCCAAAATAATAGACGATATGCTGATGAGAAAGACGAGTACCACGCCCACCTTTCCTACCTTGCCCGCCAAAAACTTGTAGCCGAAGAAAGCCAGCACAATGGTCAGAAAGCCGACCATCCATGCATAATAGCCCAGCGCGCCCACTACAGCCCATAAAACGGCTCCGATGAGGGAACCGCCCAGTGCGCCGATGATACCCAAAAAGATATTCTCCGACCGATTGGCAATCTCCTGTCTGTTACTCTCCAGAGAGGCCCCCAGTTCTGCCAAGCCTTCATCGGACAAAATGTACGCATCCACACCTACACGCACGACATGCAGCTTGGCACCTCCCGTGCCTTTGATAAAACAGCCGCTCTGATAATGATGATCCCTAAGATAATTTCCCAATTCTTCAAAAAGGGTTCTCAGATGCTTTTTGACATTGCTAAAAAGCCCTACCGTCGTTTGCAGCTTCACACTGTGCTTTTCAATGATGATGCTTTTTAAACCGGCTTCCTTCTTCAGCTCCCACAGCTTATCCCGAAGCTGTGCACTGTCCCCCGCACCGACAATACCCATGGTAATGCCGATAAGGTTCTTACCTATTGCCCGATGCAAAATGGTGTGAAAGCCCTGTACCTCTCCGGCGTAAAAGCCGTTCTCCCACTTTTGAAAACCGTACTCCTTGACTACAAAATCATAGGCTTGACTATACATATTCCCTCCGATATTTCCTTTCCTGATATGCTTATTCTATATTATCCACCGGCATAAAGCCTGCGTTTTTTTTAAAATCCATGTGATGCTCCGTATTTTCAATAAAGGCGGAAGGATCAATTCTGTCAAAATCCGCTCCCTCCATATCCTTTTTGTAGAAACGCACGGAAAGAATCGTACACTCCTCATCCCGCCCCGTAGCCTCGTTCAGGCGTGCATCTACGGCATGCACCACAACCTTATCCAGAGGAAGGAGTGCAAACAATTCTCTTGCCACACGAATGGAGCAGCTGCACACATAGTCCTGCAGGTAAGCAAAATAGCGGGTTTTGCTCAGTTCCTTTTCCGACACCTTTCCCGTTTTGGTAAGGCTCAACTCCTTTTCCGGCACCACATCCTTTGCCTTCACCTGAAACTCCACCGTCATCGCCCGGGCTTCATCGGTTCCAAATTCAAAATTGCTGCCGTACTCCAACAAATCCTCAAAAGGCTTGGCTTCGTGAATGACCTCCAGATAGGCATCTATATCGTTTTCCGAAATGCTTTTCGCAAAACGGACGCCTTCTTCCCATTCACTGTAAGCCTCTTCATCCTTCTGCCTGGCAAGGGTAATCTTGTCATATAAATCCTGCCTTCTTTTGGCTCCCTTGTTACCAAAGATATTTTCAAAGAATCCCGGCTTGAAGCTTTCATAAGCCTGTGTGGCTGCCAATTCCTCAGGTCCCTTTTCTCCCGGTGCAAATGGTGCCGCCTGTCTGATGATTGCCTCCCAATCCACGCTTTTTTCACATTCCTTGTGAACACTGCGAATACGCTCCATATAATCCTGATAAGCCGCCGCCGAAGCTGCGCCTTCTTCCGGCACATTCTTGCCTGCTCCCTCGGAAAGACCTGTCAGACCTCCCAAACCGGGAATCAAAGAGCCGCCCTTTTTGCCGCTGCGTAAAGTCTTGGTGTAATATACCCCCGTCCCCGGTATTCCCATAGACACCGTATGCCTTCCGCTTGTATGCATAGAATAGCGGCAGCCCTTGGCTCCTACGCTTACGCTGGTGCCGGAGGTTCCGAAGTTTAAGCGCACACCCTTTGCCAATTTTATACTTTTTCTAAAACGCAGCCCCATTGCCATCCTCCGTCTTCTGCAATCTTTCTTATATTAACCCATTATAACACAGCCTCGGCAGAATGCAATTTATTTACAAGAGCTCTCTGCGCAAATCCGCTCCCGACTTTGCGCTCAAATAGGCAGGCGGAATATCCAGTACCGTTTTGCAGCCCTGCTCTCCCGCCTTGGCTAGGCGAAAAGCTGCTCTTGCATAGGCCGTCAGTACGGATGCGGTAAATTCCGGATTGGAATCCAGCGCAAGCTTATATTCGATAATATGCTTGTTTTCCTTTTCTTTTCCCGTTCTGCCGCTTCTGATGACAAAGCCGCCATGGGGAATCGCTCCATGCTCCCTTTGCAGCTCCTCTTCGGAAATAAAATGGACAATGGTATCATAGTCTGCGAAATAGTTCGGCATGGTTTTAATCTCCCTCTCTATTTTCGCCAAATCCGCCCCCGGTTTTACCGCCACAAAGCACTCTCTGATATGCTTTTGTCCGGTAGACAAATCCGGCTGGCTGCCGCTTCTTACCTGAGCAAGCGCCTCCTCCACCGGAATGGTATACTGTCTGGCATCCTGTACCCCCTCTACCCTGCGGATGGCATCGGAATGTCCTTGGGAAACTCCTCTGCCCCAAAAGGTATAGTCCTTGCCCTCCGGCAATACGGCAGCGGCATACAGACGATTTAAGGAAAACAGCCCCGGATCCCAGCCTACGGAAATCAAGGCCACCTTGCCTCCCTCTCTTGCCGCCCTGTCCACCTTTTCAAAATGCACCGGTATGTCCGCATGGGTATCAAAACTGTCCACCACGTGAAAATATTTGGCATACTCTGCGCTTTGCTCCGGCAAATCCGTTGCAGAACCGCCGCAAAGAATCAGCACATCAATCTCATGGGCATGAAGTTTCGCCTCTGCGACAGGATAAACCGGCACATCCCGGTTAAGAATCTCAAGGCTTTCCGGAGAACGTCTGGTAAACACCGCCTTTAATTCCATATCCGGATTCTGGCGAACCGCACATTCCACGCCTCTGCCCAGATTTCCGTATCCCAAAATACCTATTCTTATGCTCATCACTTTCTCCTTCCGTCTTTTAAAATGAAAAAGGACAAACCTACGGCTTCGTAAGTCTGTCCCTATATGCCGGTGGCGAGACTCGAACTCGCACACCCTTTCGAATAACAGATTTTGAGTCTGTCGCGTCTGCCATTCCGCCACACCGGCTTCCAACTCACATAGGTTATCATATATCCCGTAAAATAGCAAGTTATTTTTTAGATTTCCCTTAAGGTTTTTACGCCGAAAACAAAATACAGAATATGTAAAATCCAGACAACAAAAACAATGATTCTCCCGATATTCGTGTTTCTCATCAGCACAAAGGCTAGTCCCAGCAGCAAGGTGAGGCTAAGCAGCAGGCAGATTTTGGAGCGCAGGGTCATTCCTCTTTTTTCCGCCCAGGACTGCAGATGCTTTTTATACAATGTCGAGGAACAAAAGGCTTTGTGAAGCCTTTCGGAGCTTTTTGCCAAGCAGAAAGCCGTCAGCATAAAAAAGGGAACGCTGGGAATAAAGGGCACAAATATGCCTATTCCGCCTATGCACAGACTGATGCAGGCTGTGCCCGTCAGCAATATTTTCCTTAAGCTCATGACATCCTCCCGCTTTCTACCCGATACACCTGATCCGCAATCCGCAATCCGGACTGTCTATGAGAAACCATAAGTACCGTACGCTCCCCCTTCTCTTTTGCCAGACTTTGCAAAATAACCGCTTCGTGCAGACTGTCCAGATTGGCGGTAGGCTCGTCCAGAAGCATAAACGGTGCATTGTGCAAAAAGGCTCTGGCAAGACCGATTCTCTGCCGCTCTCCGCCGGAAAAATTCTCTCCCAGCTCTTTAAGCTCCGTGTCATAGCCCTTAGGCAGTGACATGATAAAATCATGCAGAGAAGCTTTTTTACAGGCTCTTTGTATCTCTTCTTCATCCGCTTCCAGGTTTGCAATCCGGATATTGGCACGGATGCTGTCTTTTAACAGTTCCGTACTCTGGGTCACGAAGCTTTCCATATTTCGCAGATTTTCGGTATTGATTGCCTCAATATCCCGCCCGGAAATACATATCCTGCCGCTTTGTACACGCCAAAAGCGCATAAGCAGCTTTAACAGGGTGGATTTTCCGCTGCCGCTTTTGCCCGCAATGCCGATAATCCGGTTCCTTGGAATATCCAGAGAAAATCCGTCCAAAATCCTCTCCTTTTCCCCGTAGGAAAAGCTGATATTTTCCACGGCTGCCTTCTCAAAGCACAGCTCATCCATGCCGCTGATGTCTTCCACCTCCGGCTCATCTTCCAAAATGGCAAGCACTCTTTCTCCCGCCGCCAGGGTATTTTGCAGACCGCTGCCCAGCGCCGCAAGAGCCGACACCGGCCCGAAAGAGGAAAACATGGCCACCGTACAAATCAAAAGAGCGGAGAAGTCAATCTGCCCTATGCGGTACAGATACAGGGTACACAAGAGCATGAAAAGGTCAAAGAAAAGTAAAACGGCATTGGAAATGGCGGTATTCTCCCCGCTGATGCCTTTGAGATCCGCTTCCGCAGCACTCATTTTCGCATTTTCTTTCTCCAGCTCTTCCAGTC
>JBGZHY010000057.1:0-17312 GCA_041848045.1 Lachnospiraceae bacterium | reverse complement strand
GCTGACCGAAGCGATCGGGCGGTTACAGGTTCCGGAGGCGGTTTCAATTATAGTAAAGGAGAATGAAAATGAGTAACATAGGTGTAATCGGTTTGGGTGTAATGGGGAGAAATATCGCAAGGAATATGCTGAGCCACGGTTTTAAGGTAAGCGCTTACAATCGTTCCTATGCCAAGACCCGGAGTTTGGCGGAGATGGGGATAGAGGGCTTTGCAGGTTATGAGCATATAACGGATTTTGTGGCTTCTTTGGAGAGTCCGAGAAAGATTTTTCTGATGGTACCTGCCGGAGATGCGGTGGACAAGACGATTGCGGAACTCGTGCCGCTTTTGCAAAAGGGCGATATTATTATGGACGGAGGCAATTCTTTCTTTCGGGATACCAACAGAAGAAGTGCAGAATTGTCCGCCTTAGGCATACATTATTTCGGTGTCGGCGTATCCGGCGGTGAAGAGGGAGCGCTTAAGGGACCGAGCATCATGCCTTCCGGCGATAAGGACAGTTATCCGCTGATCGGCGGTATTTTGGAAAGTATCAGCGCCAAAAAGGACGGCGAGGCCTGCTGTACCTATATCGGACCGGAGGGAAGCGGCCATTATGTAAAAATGGTGCACAATGCCATCGAGTATGCGGATATGCAGCTCTTGGCGGAAATCTACCTGGTGCTGAAATACGTTAAGGGTCTTAGCAATGGGGAAATTGCGGACATTATAGAGGAATGGAACCGGGGCGAGGTATCCAGCTATCTGGTGGAAATTACCTACAAGGTACTGCGGGAGAAGGATGATGCCACGGAGAATGATTTAATCGATATGATTAAGGATGTAGCCGGCAATAAGGGAACCGGACGCTGGACCAGCGTGGAAGCTTTGCAGCAGGAGTTTAATGCTTCTTTGCTGACGGCGGCATACCAGGCGAGAGTGATGTCGAATCAGCTGCATCTGCGAAAGGAACTGGCAGGCAGCGTGAAGGCTGCGGCTGTTCAGGCGCTGGCGGTGGAGGATGTGCACAAGGCCTATGCTTTGGCAAAATCCGTTGCCTATTCCCAAGGCTTCGGTTTGTATGCCGACGCCTCCGAAAGATACGGCTGGAACCTGGATTTAAAGAGCATTGCGGCAATCTTCAGAGCGGGCTGCATCATCAAGGCGAGGCTGCTGTCCGATATCATGTCTGCTTATGCGGACGGTGCGAAGGAGCTGCTGTTGTACAAGAGCTTCAAACAGCAGGTACTGGACAATAATGCCGCGTTGCGGGATGTAAATATCGCGGCTTTGCAGGCGGGATTGGCACTGCCGGTATTTTCCAGCGCGAGTACATATTTGAATCAGCTTTCCAGCACCTGTCTGGGAGCGAATATTATACAGGGACAAAGAGATTATTTCGGAGCCCATACCTATGAAAGGGTGGACAAAGAGGGCTTTGAACATCATAATTGGAGTGCAGATGAATAAAATAGCAATCAGTATTTTTGGCGGAACGGGAGATTTGGCCTATCGGAAGCTGATACCGGCGGCATATAACCTGTTTCACCGCGGACTTTTGGGCAGTGACTTTAAGATTATTGCCATCGGAAGACGGGATTACCGTAACGAAGATTATATTGCCGTGATTGACGGCTGGTTAAGGCAGTTTGCCAGACTGCGCTATGATGAGGAAAGTCTGGCAAAGTTTTACCGGCATATTGTGTATTTTCAGATGGATTTTACCAATTTGCAGGAATTTAAACGTTTAAATCGTTTTTACGAAGAGTTAGCATATAAAAACAATTTGATATACTATGCGGTGGCGCCGCAGTTTTTTGCGGTGATCAGCGACGGCGTGAGCGCCTGCTCGGGTTTGCACAAGCCGAAGATTATTCTGGAGAAGCCTTTCGGCGTGGATGTGGATTCCGCCAAGCTGTTGAGCAAGGGGCTGGATGATTGCTTCGGCAAGGAGAACATTTATCGAATAGACCACTATCTGGGCAAGGAAATGCTGCGCAACATCATTTCCCTGCGGGAAACCAATCCGATTATTGCCGGCGCCTGGTCAAAGGAGAGCATTGAAAGCGTGCATATATCGGCTCTGGAACTGGTGGGAGTGGAAACCAGAGGGCCTTACTACGATAAGGCGGGAGCCTTAAAGGATATGGTACAGAACCACTTGCTGCAGATTTTGAGTATCGTGGCTTTGGATGACCCGAAAGATGTTCTGGCCAATCAGCAGTTTGCTGCCCTTTCCGCTTTGCGCAGGCCGGAGTTGCTGGATATTCGGGACAGCGTTATCCTGGGACAGTATGAAGGCTACAGACAGGAGGACAAGGTCAGCCCGGATTCCCGTACGGAAACCTATGCCTGCCTGAAGCTGTTTCTGGACAATGAGCGCTGGCAGGGGGTGCCTTTCTTCATCCGAACCGGAAAGAAATGCAGCAGCAGAGAGGTGGAGGTAGTCATTACCTTTAAACGTATTGCAGAGGATATCGACCCGAACGTGCTGATCATCAAGGTGCAGCCGACGGAGGGTGTATATCTGGAATTTAACATCAAAACGCCGGGAGCGGAATCGGGCATCAGCAAGGCAAAGATGGAATTTTGTCAAAACTGCAATGACATATTCAGGCAGAATACGCCGGAGGCCTATGAGAGGATGCTTTTATCCTGTATAGAAGGGGACAATTCCTGGTTCAGCAAATGGGATCAGATAGAGCTGAGCTGGCGTTACATCCAGGATTTAAAGGAAAGGTACGAAGAGGCGGGGCTGCCGGTATATACTTACCCGCAGGGAAGTCCGGGGCCTAAGGAGGCGAATGACTTGGCAAAAAATAAGGACCAGCGCTGGCGGGAAGAAAGCTGAAAGCTTGTAAAAAATTCGCTTGTAATTTCTGCAGGTCTTTGATAAAATATTTATCCGTAACACACTACACCTTGCTTCCGAAAGATTTCGGAGGCCGGAGACCAAAAGGAGGTATAGCATATGACTGGCAAATATGAATTGGCACTCGTACTTAACGGCAAGCTGGAAGATGAAGCAAAGAAAGCAGAGCTTGACAGAGTACTCGCCTACATCGCAAGATTTAACGGAAACGTTACGAATATTGACGACTGGGGCAAGAAGAGATTTGCTTACGACATCCAGAAGATGAAGGAAGGCTTTTACTATTTCATTCAGTTTGAAACGGAAGATAAGAACTGTCCGAATGAACTGGAAGCCCATGTCCGTTTGATGGAAAGCGTAGTCAGATACTTGGTTGTTAAGCAAGAGGCTTAATCAGGAAAGAGTGATTGTATGAACAAAGTGATTATTATGGGGAGGCTCACCAGAGATCCGGAGCTTAGATATTCCGCGGGAGAGCGTCAGATGGCAGTCGCAAGATATACGCTTGCGGTGGACAGAAGAGTGAGAAGAACAGGCATGGAGGGAGAGCAGACGGCGGACTTTATTCCGTGTGTTGCTTTTGACAAGTCGGCAGAGTTTGCAGAGAAGTATTTCCGCCAAGGCATGCGTGTTCTTGTTTCCGGGCGCATCCAGACAGGAAGCTACACGAATAAGGAAGGTCAAAGAGTTTATACAACAGATATTATTGTCGAGGATCAGGAGTTTGCGGACAGCAAGGGTGCAGGCGAGAGCATGGGAGGCGGATACAGCGCTTCCACCAGACCGACACCGATGAGCGCAAGCAGTGACGGATTCATGAGCATTCCGGATGGAGTAGAGGACGAGGGACTTCCATTCAACTAGAATGATGAAAGGGGATTATTGTCATGGCATTTAATAAAGGCGACAGAGCAGACGGTCAGAGAACAAGAAGACCGGCCGGTGGTATGCGTAGAAGAAAGAAAGTGTGCGTATTCTGTGGTGAGCAAAAGATTGATTATAAAGATGTAGCTACACTGAAGAAGTTCGTATCCGAGAGAGGAAAGATTCTTCCGCGTCGTATTACGGGTACCTGTGCAAAAGACCAGAGAGCAATTACAGTGGCAATCAAGAGAGCAAGACATATTGCTTTGATGCCGTACGTTGTAGAATAAGGATATAAAAAGGGCAGGATTTCCTGCCTTTTTCATTTGGGAAAAAATCCGGAGTTTCGACTTGTAAGATATAAGGGAAAGGCTTATAATGGGTGCGTATGAACAGTGGGAGTATGGAACATGAATGACAATATCAAAAAAATAATACGGGAATACTGCATCATTACACTTTGTATCGTGGTGATGGTGGGCGGCGTATATTTCTTTAAATTTCCCTACAATTTTGCTTTCGGCGGCGTGACGGGATATGCCAGTACGGTGGAGAAGCTGACGGGGCTGACGGCGGCAACTTTTACCAATATAGCCAATTTGCTGCTGTTGATTCTGGGATTTATCTTTGTGGGAAAGGCTTTCGGCATTAAGACCATTTACGCCAGTATGGTATTTTCGCTGGCGCTGTTTTTGCTGGAAAAGTATGTACCCTTGAAGGCTCCCCTGACCGACGAGCCTTTTTTGGAGCTGATGTTGGCGGTGTTTATACCGAGTGTGGCAACGGGCATTTTGTTCAATATCGGAGCCAGCAGCGGGGGAACGGACATTCTCGCCATGATTTTGAAAAAATACACCAGCGCCAATATCGGCACCATGTTTTTAATCGTGGACATGGTTGCGGTGCTGATGTGCTTCTTCGTTTTCGGCGTACAGACGGGCTTGTTTTCGGCAGTGGGTCTGGTGGCAAAGTCTTTTATCATCGACGGCGCCATAGAGAGCATCAACCTATGCAAGTGCTTTACCATTGTTTGTGATGATCCGGAGCCTATCTGTACCTTCATCATTGAAAAGCTGAATCGCTCCGCTACCGTATACGAAGCAAAGGGAGCCTTTGCCCACAACCGTAAGACGGTGATTTTGACCACCATGAAACGTTCCCAGGCCATTAAACTGCGCAATTATATCCATGTGAACCAGCCGGGCGCCTTTATGATGATTACCAACTCCAGTGAAATTATCGGAAAGGGATTCCAAAACGTATAGTATACAGACAATCAAAAAAGAGGAAACTGCAAGCTTTCTGCGGTTTCCTCTTTCGGCGTTTATTCGCCCTGATACATAAATTTAATCAGTCTGTCAATATCCTCTTTATCCGTTGCCACCAAATCAAGCTCTTTGATATAGCCGTTGGAAAACATTGTTGCCATGGAAAGATACTGGGTCAGCTTACTCTTTAAGTTGATTCTGTCGCCGTCCGGTGAAACCAGCTCAACCTTACCCTTGCAGGCATCCACTACCTTGAAAAAAGCGTCAACATCGGTGATGTTCTGAATCTTCATAATCTTACCTCCAAATTCCGGGAAATCTTGCTTTATCGTATCCAGTATAGCAAAAAACATGAGGAAGTTCAAATGGAATTTGCAGAGGCTGCGTATACAGGGGAAATGAAATATTTGAAACAGATATGAAACAAATGAAAAATAATTGTCATCGGATTACGGCGGGTATATAATGACAGACAAAACAGCTGATGCTTGGATAAGGAGAGGGTGTATATGGGAGCGACAATCAGAGATGTGGCAAGGCTTGCGGGCGTATCGCCGGCAACGGTATCCCGTTATTTTCAGGGGACGGATATCGTGGCGGATGCCAGTTCCAGAAAGATCGAAAAGGCGGCTAAGGCCTTGCGTTATGTACCGGTGCATAAGAAAAAGAGTATCGGTATTATTGCTATCGTAGTATCCAATTTTAACCTTGTCTATTATCAGGAGGCTTTGAAAATACTTTTTGAAACTGCAAAACGATACAACTACAATATGATGCTGATACCGATTCGGAAGGAGGGAGAGGAGTATAAGGTATTCTTTAAGGATTTGAATATTACGGGGGTTATCTATCTGGAAGAGGATATTCCTCCTGCAGTAACGGATTACATCAGCGCCAAGAATATTAAAACCCTGGTTTTCGGAGGAGTGGGGCTTGACAAACGCAGCAAGATGGTGCACATCAATGATTTGGCGGCGGCCCATGAGGGAGCTCGTTTTTTACTGCGTTTGAAGCATACGAAAATATTGATTCTTTCGGATTTTCCCCACAGCATCAGCTCCGGCTTTCAACGGATTACGGGCTGCAAGCGGGCATATGAAGAAAAGGGGCTGCGTTTGGATGAGAGCTTGATTAAATACGGTGATTTGAGCTATGACAGCGGTTATTTTTTAACCATGCAGGCTTATAAGGAGCAGCTTGTCTTTACGGCAGTATTTGCCTTCAGTGATGAAATGGCTTTGGGAGCTATGCGTGCCCTGGATGATTTGGGTATAGAACCGGGGAGAGAAGTTTCCGTGCTGGGCTTTGACGGCTTGTCGATTTCCAGGCAGTCTTATCCTAAGCTCTGCACCATAGAACAGCCTTTGGAGAAGATGGCGGAAATTGTGCTGGACACCTTTTTGAGCACGCAGCCGGAGGAGAATATCGAGGTGACACTTCCCTTCCGCATATCAGTGGGGGGAACCTGCAAGGAGAACACGGAAATGACCTAAGGTCATTTAATATAAAATGAAATGGAGGAATTTGTATGAAAAAAATGGTATCATTGGGACTTACGATAATACTGCTGTCACTTACGGCGTGCGCAGGCGGACAGACAAGTGTAGGTTCTTCGGCTGCAAAAGCACAGAGCAATGAAGTCCCGGAAAGCAGGGGTACAGAGGCGGGCGGAGAAGTCGTGAAAATTTCTTTTGCCTTGTGGGATGAGGTGCAGAAACCGACCTTTGATCAGATTATCGCAGAATTTGAAAAAGAAAATCCCGATATTGATGTGGAGATTCAGCTGACGCCGTGGTCACAGTATTGGACAAAGCTGGATGCGGCGATGGGAGCGGAAAGTGCCGCAGATGTATTCTGGATGAACACCTTTTTGCCGAAGTATGCCCTGGCAGGCGTTCTGGAGCCGCTGGATTCCTATATTCAAAAAGACGGTGTTGATATGAACGCCTACGTTAAAGTGGTGGGAGATATGTACAACTATGAGGGAAGCCAGTACTGCCTGCCAAAGGGTATAGATACGGTGCAGGTATTTTACAACAAGGAGATTTTTGCGAAGTACGGCGTGGAGGAACCGCAGTCAGGATGGAGTTGGGAGGATATGAAAAAGCTTGCTGCGGATTTAAAGGCAAAGGGAGCGGAGGAGTACCCGATTTTAATGGAGCTTGACCCTCAGCCGTCCTATTTTAACTTTATTCCGCAGTCCGGCGGCTATATTCTGGATGAGAGCGGCAAACGCACCGGTATTGGAGAGGCAGGCAGTGTAAAGGCCTATGAGGATGTGCTGGAGCTGATGCAGGAGGGGCTGATGCCGGATATCAAGGTGCTGTCCGACACCAAGGGGACGGATTTGTTCCTGTCACAAAAAGGCGCCATGCTCTTTATGGGTTCATGGAAGGTTTCCGTGCTGGACGATGCGAGTTTTGCGGCCAACATAGGAACAGTGGAAATGCCGAAGAGAGAGCAGAGCAACCAAAGCGTCATAGGCGGTTTGGGTTACGCCATGAATGCCGGCAGCAAACACAAGGATGCCTCCTGGAGATTGATTCGTTATCTGGCAGGAGAAAGCTCCAATAAGATGCAGGCGGAGGCAAGAATAGATGTCCCGGCGCTTTTGGCGGCACAGCAGTATTATCAGACAAAGCATATTGATACAAGTGTTATCTTTAAGGCGGCGGAAAGCGGATATCCTTTCCCTACCTCACCAGGCGTGGCAGACTGGCTTTCCGTGATTATGGACGGCTCCGCCCGTATTTTTGCCGGTGAGATCAGTGCGCAGGAGGGCTGTCTGCAAATGCAGGAGCAGGTACAGGGGATTTTGGACAGTGAATAGAGCAAAGAAATGAAGAACATCAGCAAGAAAAGAAAAAAGGAAATACTGACCGCCTACGGCATGCTTCTTCCTTTGATGTCCGGGGTTCTGGTTTTTTACCTGTATGCTTTTTTGATGAATGTGTATTACAGCTTTACCAATAAGTCGAGTTTTGGCAGGCCGAAGTTTGTGGGCTGGCAAAACTATATCAAACTTTGGCAGGACAGGCTTTTTGTACAGGCCTTCGGCAATACCCTGCTGTATGTGGTAATCTGCGTACCGCTTATTGTCCTTGTTTCGATTGCCCTGGCGCTGCTTCTAAACAGCAGGGTACGAGGTATAGGTATATTCAGAACCTTGATTTTTCTGCCGGCAGTTACGCTGCCGGCTGCTATCGGGCTTTTGTGGAAATGGTTGATGAATTATGAATTTGGCATATTGAATGAACTGTTACGGAAGCTTGGTCTGCCGCCGGTGGCTTGGCTGTCGGATCCCCGATTCGTTTTATATTCTGTGGCCTTTGTTTTTATATGGGCAAATGTAGCGTACCAGGTTATTGTACTGCTGGCGGGCTTGCAGGGCATTCCGGCACAGTACAGGGAAGCGGCTGCCATAGACGGCGCGAATCGGAGGCAGCAGTTTTTCGGCATTACCCTGCCTTTGTTATCGCCTTCCATCTTTTTTGTATGTGTGACCAGTTTAATCAGTGTGTTCCAGATTTTTGACTTTATCTATCTGATGATACCGCAGGGCAGCAGCGGGAAAAATGCAGCTTCTTCTCTGGTGACGTATTTTTTTGAGCAAAGCTTCGTGAAATTTCACAAGGGTTACGGAGCGGCAGTCAGTATGATTTTGTTTTTGCTGATTTTGGGCATGACACTGCTGCAGATGAAGCTGAAGGACAGGTTTGTGTTTTACGATAATTAAAGAGGAGGAAAAGGCGGATGAAACGACAAAAGTCCGTGATTTATGTTTTGCTGTTCACAGCGGCTTTGCTGACAGTACTGCCGTTTCTGTGGATGCTGTTCACCTCTTTCAAGAGTTATGAGGAAAGCATACGGATTCCGCCGACAATATGGCCGAAAGAGTTTACCTTGTCGGCTTATCAGGCAGTAAGCAAGAAGTTCCCTTTCGGGATTTTTTATATCAATACTTTTTTGGTGCTCGGTTGGAATATTGCGGTGGAATTGTTCTTCTGTTCCATGGCGGCGTATGCCTTTGCACGGCTGGAATTTCCGGGGAGGGAGTTTTTATTTATCCTGCTTTTATCCCTTTTGATGGTACCGGGACAGATATTTTTGGTACCCAATTATGAGGTAATGGTACGCTGGAAGCTGGCGGATACCGTTACCGCGCTGTGGGTGCCGAAGGTATTCAGCGCTTTCGGAACCTTTATGCTGCGGGAGTTTTTCAAAACTCTGCCCAAAAGCCTGGATGAGGCGGCAATGCTGGACGGCTGCAGTCATTTTCAGATTTATTACAGGATATTGCTGCCTTTGATGAAGCCTGCTCTGGCATCCTTGGCAATTTTAACGGCGATATCCACCTTTAAGGATTTGATGTGGCCTCTGATTGTCAACAATTCCATGCAGAAGATGACTTTATCGGCGGGTCTTGCGATGCTGATCGGGGAGCATACGACGTATTATCCCCAAGTTATGGCGGGAGGAACCCTCGCCGTTTTGCCGGTGATTGTACTATTTTTTATTTTTCAGAAACAGTTTGTGGAAGGCATTGCGGCTTCCGGTACTAAGCAATAAGGGGGGATAAGATGGTTGATTTGTTGGCAATATGCGCACATCCGGATGATTTAGAGGTGTGTGCCGGCGGTATTTTTGCCAAGGCGGTGCAGGAAGGGTTGCGTACAGCCCTGATTATTTTGACAAAAGGAGAGGCGGGCGGTTATGCAGATGCCGAAACAAGAGTAAGAGAAGCAGAAGCGGCAGCCAAAATTTTAGGGATTACCTATTTGAAGATTCTGGATTTTCCGGATGCGGGACTTTGGTACCACGAGTCTGCCGTACAGAGCCTGATACCTTATATTCGGGAATGTGCGCCCCGATATATCTTTACCTTGCTGGAGGAAGATTATCATCCGGATCACAGGGCGGTGTCACAGATGACGAGGGCGGCATGTTTCAGAGCAGGCTTGAAAAAATATTCCGGGAACAATACGGAATGGCACTATAAGGGAATACTGTATTTCGGCGCTGACAACAGAAGCAATAAAAGAAGACCTGACCTTTATATAGACATCAGCTCGGTGGCGGAAATCAAAAAGGCGGCTTGTGAAGCGCATCGCTCGCAGAATGTAACGGCGTTTGCAATGGATATGGCAAAAGAGTACGGAAGAGCGGCAGGGGTGTCGTATGCGGAGGGCTTGTATCTGGAGGAATCCTTGCCTCTTTCTTCAGTTCGCGCTTTGTTTGCCTAGAAAGGGAAGGGGTATGAAACTGACGGTTATTGGAGGCTGCGGCTCCAGGGGGATGATGCTGGCAAAATCTCTGGCGCAGGAAGCAAAGCAGCTGCATATTTCTACAATTTGCTTTATGGATACGGATGAAAAAAGGCTTGCCGTTTTCGGGGGGATGCTGCAAAAGACCTTTGCTTTGCTGGCGCCTTCCCTGCATTTTCTTTGCACGAAGGATGCCGTGGAGGCGGTGAAGGATGCAGATTTTGTCATTACCACCATCAGGGTGGGAAAGGAAGAATCAAGGATTCAGGATGAGAGGATTGCCATCCGCCATGGCTTAATCGGGCAGGAAACAACGGGAGTAGGCGGTTTTGCCATGGCGTTGCGTTCCATTCCCGTTCTTTTGGACTATTGCGAGTTGATTCGCCGCCATGCCAAGGCGGATGTAATGGTATTTAATTTTACCAATCCGGCAGGTTTGGTGAGCCAGGCATTGCATGATGCAGGCTATCGCTTTGTATACGGCATTTGCGATGCTCCGTCCGGTTTTTTGCGACAGCTGGCAGCTTTGTATGGGGTCAGCCCGAAGGCGTTTTCGGCTGAGCTGATAGGTTTAAACCATCTTTCTTATTTTTCCTCGCTGCGTCTGCAGGGCAGGGAGCTTTTGCCCGAACTTTTGGATAATCCCGACTTGTATCGCAGGACGGATATGCGTTATTTTGAACCGGCTCTTGCAAAGCATTTACAATGTCTGTTGAATGAGTATTTATATTATTTCTATTACCGTGAAAAGGCGGAGAAGAACCTGCGGCAGGGCGGAACCAGAGGGGAGCGTATCCGGGACATCAATGCCGGGATGCTTAAGGAGCTGGAGGCTTTGGATGCCAAAAGGGATTTTGAGAAGATGCTTGCCGTTTACAGTCGCTATACCTATATGCGGGAGAGCAATTATATGGAAAATGAAACTTCTCTTTCCAGAGATGCAAGCTGTATTCAAAGCTTCGATTTATATACCGAGGATGAGGGCGGATATGCGGCAGTTGCCCTGGCATTGATCCGGGCAAAGGTCAAAAACAGGGAGGATGAGATGATTTTATGCATTCCCAACGGAACTACGGTGGACTGGCTTATGCAGGACGATATCATAGAGGTCAGCTGCATCATTTCCGGAGAGGGTGCGAAGGCTAAAAAAGGAGCTTATCGCATTCCGGAAAGCGCCAAAAATCTGATTCGCAGCGTGAAATATTATGAGCGAAACGGAGCAAAAGCCATATTGCAAAAGGATGGGGAAAGAGCCGTGGATGCTTTGATGGCGCACCCTCTGGTTAATTCATACTCATTGGCAAAGGCGGTTTTAAGGGACTATGCCGCGGTTTATGAAGAATATATGGGGGATTGGAAAATATGAAAGCGGTTGCGGGATTTGGAATTGCCAATATAGATCTTATATTCAGCGGTGCGAGAAAGCCGCCTGCTTTGGGGGAAGAAGAGTATGCGAAGGCCTGTTCCAAGGAGTTGGGAGGAGGACCTCTTGCCACCATGATACAGGTGCACAGGCTGGGGGTTCCCGCTCGTCTTGGCACCTTCATCGGTACAGGGGAGCTCAGCGCCTTTTTGCGGAATGAACTTGACAAAAGCGGTATTCCATACTGCAATATGGCGGAGAAGCCCTGTGCGGAGCCTCTGACCTTAAGCTGTATTATATCCTGTAAAACGGACAGGGCCATCATATCCTACAAGCCGCCTGAAGAGGCTTTTGCCCTGGCGGAGGATAAGCTGGCGGCATTTTATCAAGGCGCCGAGCTTGCTTATATATCGGCGGAGAATGTGAGTTTGTGCCAAAGACTGAAAGAAGAAGGCTGCATAATTGTGCTGGATTCGGCATGGAGCCATGACTTACATTTGGAGCAGTACAGCAGCATTCTGTCCTATGTGGATTATTTCATACCCAATGAAAAAGAGGCGTTAAAGATTACGGGAGCAAAGGATGCTTCGGCTGCCTTGGAAATATTGGGAAGATATTTGGCGACACCGATTATCAAAAGAGGGAGCAAAGGCTGTATCTATCGTAAAGAAGGACAGTTGCGGGAAGTAGAGCCTATATCGGTGGAGCACCGGGACTCAACCGGCGCGGGAGATGCCTTTGCCGCCGGCTTGCTGTACGGTTTATATCATCGTTACGATATAGAAAAATGTCTGTGTTTTGCCAATATTACCGGGGGGAACGCCGTCAGCCGGGTAGGCTGTTTGTCTGCCTACCTGGACGAGCGGGGTTTGATGGAGCGCTATAAACAGTGCTACGGTGAACATAAGGCTTGAGTCTTCTGTCGCTTTTACAGGTGTCCGCTCTGTTCCCATATCCGGAAAAGAATATCGGCGGGAACCCGCAGGGAGGCATAACCTGTCCCCAGCTCCAGTCCCGGTTTATTGTCCCCGTGAAAATCAGAGCCTCCGGTGTAGAAAAGTCCCAATCTGTCGGCAAGCAGCTGCAAGGCTCTTGCTTCTCCGGGATGATGGGTGCTGTGGTAGACCTCCAGACCCTGCATGCCCTCCTGCTGCAGAAAGCGGAGCAGTTCTTCCAGCTCTGCGTGGGAAAAACCGTACTGGTAGGGATGTGCCAGAGAAAAAAAGAGTCCATGCCTGCGGAAAAAACGGCAAATTTCCGCAGGTGTATTTTTTTTGTGCGGAATATATTTGCTCCCGTCCGCCAGGATACTGTCGAAGGCGGCCTTTCGGGAGGATACATAAGCTTTTTGCATCAGTACGGTGGCAAAGTGAGCACGGGTAATCTGGGTATTGGACTGCCCCAGTTTTAATTCTTCAAATTCTATATCATAGCCGTCCGCCCGCAGCCTTGCCAGTATCTCCAGATTTCGTTCGTGGCGCTGGACGGCAAACATCTCCAAATCTTGCATAATGGGCACCAAGTCCTGCATATTACCGGAAAAACGGAACAGATAACCCAGAATGTGTATTTCTTTTTTACCGTATACGCAGCTCATTTCCACACCGGGAATAAGCTGCAGGTCGGTGCCGTCCGCCGCCGCGAAGGCCTCCGGAACACCGTCCATGGTGTCATGGTCCGTCAAGGCAAGATGGCTTAACTGCTTTTTTAAAGCCTCCCGTACCAAAGCGGAGGGGCTTAAACTGCCGTCCGATGCATTGCTGTGACTGTGAAGGTCGATATACTGCTGTGAATGTTTCAAGACGATTCCTTTCCGAAAATGTAAAAAAGTGATTGTGTGAATGCTTTTAGTATAGTATAAAATAGAGTGGTTTAGAAGAGGCAGAATGTTTTTGGTAAAATAAAATTTTATAAAATCTTTATTTTTAGATTTTGCCAAATATGGTATACTCCTAGTTGTATAAGTACAAGATCAAGATGAAAAAAGAAAAATCTTAACATAATATACAGCTGCATGAAAATGGCAGGAATATACGGGAAAGATTGGGAACAAAGAGGAGATTATGGAGAAAAGAGGCACAAGAGGAACCAGAAACGGTTCTAATGGAAAATATAGATTATCCGGTACGGAGCGCAGTTACGCAAACAGGCAGGCTGCCCGCAGCAGAAAAGGGAAGCGGCCGAAGAAGAACAAGGCGGTACCGATTGCGGTCGGTACGCTGATACTGGCGGCTGTATTGGTCGGAACGGTATGGGGGGTACGTCAGATAGGCAAGAAAGCGACGCCTTCCGAGGAGAGCAGCCAGGCTATTGTGGTGGAAACGTTGCTGAACACTACCGTCAAAGTAGATGATATTGACATCAGCGGAATGTCCAGACAGGAAGCCCATGATGTTATTCTGAAAAATTATGAATGGGCGATGACGGCCAGCTACAACGGCGAAAAGTATGAAATCAAGAACATTATTGAGGAGCAGCTCAACGAGATTTTGAATGAGATATTCAGCGGAAGTCCAAAGGAATCTTATACCATTCAGTTTACAGGTCTGGATGCTCTGATTGAGGCGGAAGTGGCGGAAATTGCCGCAAAGTGGGATGTGAAGGCAAAGAATGCCAGCTTATCCGGCTTCAATAAGGAAACAACGGAATTTGTGTATGCAGACGGAACGGACGGTGTGGAGGTTAATCAGGATCTGCTGAAGCAGGCGATTGCCAAAGCCATCGAAGAGAAGAATTTTAAGACGGATATTCCGGTGGAAAGCAAGATCACCAAGCCGGAGATCGCAAGCAAGGAGCAGGTAAAGGAGATGTACAAGGTTATCGGAACCTTTACCACCACCACCACTTCCAATAAGGACAGGAATACCAATATCAGCCTTGCATCCACGGCGATTGACGGTATGATACTGGCGCCGGGTGAGGAGTTTTCCTTTAACAGCACGACAGGGAACAGAACTCTGGAAAAGGGCTATAAGCCTGCCGGAGCCTATGTAAACGGAAAGCTTGTGGAGGAGCCGGGCGGAGGCGTATGCCAGGTATCCTCTACCTTGTACAATGCGGTGGTAGCCTCCGGCCTGAATACGACGGAAAGACATGCCCATTCTTTTGTGCCTTCATATATACAGGCAGGCGAGGACGCCATGGTCAGCTATGACGGCTATGCGGGGCCGGATATGAAATTTGTAAACTCTTCCAATGTGTCCATCGTACTGCGTTCCAAGCTGGTGGATCAGAAGCTGACGATTTCCATCGTGGGTATTCCGATATTGGCGGAGAATGAGAAGGTCTATATGAGCTCCAAGCAGGTGGGAGAATATGATGAGCCGGCGCCGACCTACGAGGATGATGCAAGTCTGGCGGCGGGAGAAGAAGTGGTGGTAAGCAAGGGCAGCAAGGGAAGCCGTTGGGCAACCAACCTTGTGCGCAAGCAGGGCGATACCATTGTCAGCGACACCCTTTTACACTATTCTACATACAGGGGTAAATCCGCCATTGTCAAGAAGAATTTGGCATTGTCCGGAGAAGCGGTGGAAGGTTCCGATCTTTCTACGGTGAGCGGAGAATCGGCGGAGAGCACCGAGGCAACAAGTGAAACCGTTACGGCAAAGACCGGCACGGAAACCGCAGTAGAAAGCAAACAGAGCACAACAGCCAAGACCACGGCTAAGGAAACGACGAAGGCGGCAAGCACCGTTCCGGCGGGACCGGGGGCCGAAACCACGGAGGCGGCGCCGACAACCGCGGCACCGACGACGGAGGATATGACGATTGCGCCGAATCCGGGAAATTAAGGCAAGAATATATTACGATAGAAACCCTTTTGCGTCAGGCGGAAGGGTTTTTTTGATGGAAAAAGAGAAAGGAAGCTTTCTTGAAACTGTACTAAAAAAAGAACAAAAAAATTTCGGTTTGTACACGGAAATATACATAAATTATGTTAAGAAAGGTTTGCAATTAAAATATAAATTCATTATAATTGTATACATAGTGACGAGCAGTTTTACGGCTTTTCATTGAGAAATTTTCAGTATCTTGGTGCCGGTGCTTTCGGCACCCGCCAATTATTGTAGGAGGAAAGTTGAAATGGCAAATAGAAAAATGAAAACCATGGACGGTAATCAGGCTGCGGCACATGCTTCGTACGCGTTTACGGATGTAGCGGCGATTTATCCGATTACCCCGTCTTCTGTTATGGCAGAGCACACGGATGCTTGGGCGACAGAGGGCAAGACCAATATTTTCGGTCAGACGGTAGAAGTTACCGAGATGCAGTCCGAGGCAGGTGCGGCGGGTGCCGTACACGGTTCCCTTTGCGCAGGTGCTTTAACCACAACTTACACAGCTTCACAGGGATTGCTTTTGATGATTCCTAACTTATATAAGATTGCCGGCGAGCAGCTGCCGGGCGTATTCAATGTTTCAGCCCGTGCGATTGCGACACATGCTTTGAGTATTTTCGGTGATCACTCCGACGTGTATGCCTGCCGTCAGACAGGCTGTGCGATGCTTTGCTCTTCCTCCGTACAGGAAGTAATGGACTTGACGCCGGTATCCCATCTTGCGGCTTTAAAGGGCAAGGTACCTTTTATCAACTTCTTTGACGGTTTCCGTACATCCCATGAGATTCAGAAGATCGAGGCTTGGGATTATGAGCAGTTAAAGGATATGGCGGATATGGACATCATCAACGCCTTCAGAAAGAATGCGCTGAATCCGAACCATCCGGAAGAGAGGGGTTCCGCACAGAATCCGGACGTATTCTTCCAGGCGAGGGAGGCTTGCAACAGATATTATGATGCTCTGCCGGAAATCGTAGAAGAGTATATGAATAAGGTAAACGAAAAGATTGGCACCAACTATAAGCTTTTTAACTATTACGGTGCACCGGATGCCAAGACCGTTATCATCGCTATGGGTTCCGTGAATGAAACCATTGAGGAAACCATTGACTACTTAAGCGCAAAGGGTGAAAAGGTCGGTCTTGTCAAGGTAAGACTGTACAGACCGTTCAAGGCGGAGGCTTTACTTGCAGCTATTCCGGATACGGTAGAAAAGATTCATGTTTTGGACAGAACCAAGGAGCCGGGCGCTCTCGGTGAGCCTTTGTACATGGATGTGGTAGCGGCGCTTAAGGATACGAAGTTCCACAACATTCCGGTGACTTCAGGCCGTTACGGCTTGGGCTCCAAGGATACTACCCCTACGCAGATTGTAGCGGTATACAATAATCAGGATAAGAAGAACTTTACCATCGGTATTGTGGATGATGTGACCAATCTTTCCCTTCCGCTGGGCGATCAGCTTATCACTACGCCGGAGAGCACCATTAACTGTAAGTTCTGGGGTCTTGGTGCGGACGGAACGGTAGGAGCGAACAAAAACTCCATTAAGATTATCGGTGACAATACGGATATGTATGCACAGGCCTATTTCGATTACGATTCCAAGAAATCCGGCGGTATTACCATGTCCCATCTGCGTTTCGGTAAGGATCCGATTAAATCCACCTACCTGATTCGCAAGGCGAACTTTGTAGCCTGCCACAATCCGGCTTATATTCGCAAATACAACATGGTGCAGGAGTTGGTGGACGGCGGTACCTTCCTGCTGAACTGCCCTTGGACGGCAGAAGAGCTGGACAGGCATCTTCCGGGACAGGTAAAGAAATATATTCATGACCATAAGATTCGCTTCTATATC